>QQUB01000817.1 GCA_008501835.1 Bacteroidota bacterium | reverse complement strand
TTCAAATCCAACAAATCATGTATAAAATCTGAAAGTTTTTCAGAACGAAAGGACCTAACTGAAACAGCCAAATGTAAATCCATCTGGATATTGGCATGAAGTTTTAACCAGTCTTTAAGTTCGTCTTGTTTTAAGTAATTTTCATCCTCAATTATCAAATTTGAATAATACACACCCCAGTCAGAATAATGTTCTTTCAATGCTATAATCCACTCTTCTAATCCTGCTTCACCAGTATTTATTTCTTGTCCACCTCCAATCAAACAAATTATCGTACACCAATTCTGATGTCGATTCATTACATCAATAAGAAATTCAGGTTCGGACATATTAAAGTCCTCAATTCCTTTTTTCCTTTTCATAAATGAACTTGCTTGTTGCATGGTCCATGCTCGTTGAGCTTCATCAAATACGACTACTTTTTCGACGGGAGCTTTTTCTGATAATAAATTATCATCTCTAAAGTGATGAATGTTTTGAATAAAAGCATTTGCTTTAATCGCAGCTTGTTTCTTTGTCTTATTTTCTCCAGATTCTTTTGCTGTTTGAACTTCATCTCTTGTTAAAGCCTCTCTTAATACATCAACTAAAGGTCCATTTCCAGAAAGAAAAACAGCGTGCTCCTTTTTGTCTGCATTCATTCGCTCATTGGCAATGTTCAAACCAGCAAGAGTTTTTCCTGCGCCAGGAACACCAGTTACAAAACAAATTGATTTTGATTTTGAAGTTTTTGAATGCTCTACAATTCCATTTATGCAAGCTGCAGTTTTTGAAAGGTTGATTGCTCCTGAATCTGAACGGGTGATTTCTTTTACATTATGACCTTTATATAAAGCTTGTGCAGCTTCAACAATTGTCGGAGTTGGTTTATAAATGGAATTTTCCCAATAGTGAACATCAATTGGTTCATCATTCTCATTTAAGAAAGATTTTATTACTTCATGTAGGTTGTTCTTATTAGATTTTGCAGCAGTCTTGTGATTAATGATATCTTGAAAGTCATTGCTCGTGAAGTCTGCATTTGTTGCAACAAGCATTGGAATTAGTTTCACACAATGACTTCCTTCATGGAAGTTTTTTAGGTCAATAGTGTAATCAATGACTTGTTCTATTGCATATTTATCGTATCTGCCAACACCGACTTTAAATTCAATAATAAAAGCAGCATCCTTAATAATTACAATATTATCAACTCGTTTACCCATTCTGGGAATAGCGAATTCAAAGTAAATATATCCCCGAAAGCCATTTAATTGGTCTTTTAGAATTTCTATTTGCTTTTTCCAAGCATTAGTTTGCAACTCGTCTAAACTTCTGTTACTATGATTTATGCTCAATTCTCCAACAATACTGGAATCTGAATCATTTAGAAATTGGTCTATTGTATTTGAATAATATGCTCTTTTCATTTAGTAATTCTTCTATGGTAATGCGTCTCCATGTATTAAGCACAACTTTTCAATAAACGACCTCTCCAAAATACGAAAAACTTACAAAACCAAATTAAAAACTTCACCAATATCCCATCCACCTATCTACACTCGTTTTTAAACGGCTTTATCCGGCTATAACCGGCAAAAAACGGTTATTCCGCACATATTATCCTAAATTGCATAGACTCGGCCCAGCCCCAGACCTCTGAGGTTTTAGAAACCTCGGAGGTCTTGCGGCCCTGATCCAAATATTCCTTTTGAGCATATACCTTAAGAACTTTTTCATCCAAAATCAAAAACCTAATGAAAGAATTCAATCTCATTTCCGGCATTTACAATTACTGCGACCGATGGTGTAAACGATGCGCTTTTACAGAAAGGTGGGCAGTCTTCCAGGAGGAAAAAGCGGAAGGAGTGATGAATGCAAGGTGCAGAGTGATGAATGCAGAAGGAATTTTTCAAGGTTTTACCTTTGCCGAGCTTGTGGGGTGAAAAGGCGACATCGACAGATCCCCGATCTATGATGCGGGGCAGGCTCGCGTGCACGCAGTGCCGGGACCTTGTCGAAGTGAATCTTGAAACAAAAAAAACCCGCCCGGCAAATACCGGAACGGGCTTTGATTCTAAAAGATTATATTTTTAAACAGCCTCACCTCAATCATCCAAACTGCCAACTGGTACTGCCAACTGGTACTGGTACTAGGACTGAGGACTGTAGACTGAGTATTGCTTACCTTCTCTTTCTTCCAAGGAACCTGCTCAAAATTCCCAAACCTTTAGAAGCTACATCATCCACGATGCTTCCGTCGCCGTCAGCGTCGAGCATGCGGGTTACGAGATCCATGGTTGGGTTGTTGGAACCTCTTTGGGTAGCAACTGAATTTGTCAGCAAAGATGCGATACCACCTACGTCGAGGCCTTGCTGGCGCTTAGTCTGACCAAGCGTACCCATGATTATCGGTGCGAGCATAGACATCAGGTTTCCGGTTTTACCGGAATCGAGGCCGCTCATCTGGCTGATCATGTCGATAGCTCCATTTTGTTTACCTCCAAGTAAGTGCTTGAGGATTCCCATGCCGTTAGCGGCACGCTGCTGCTCTGGTCTTACATTACCGCCGATCAATCCTGAGAGGTCATTGAGGATACCTCCGTCGTGGTCTTTTTCAAGGGCGTTGAATAAAGAACTGGCACCTTCAGGAGTAGATGCATTTTTCGCCAAAGCTCCCATGAGGGTAGTCATAATTCCTTCGGTAGCTTTCGCGGTTTGCTGTCTGTCAGCACCTCCGATTTGATTTGACAACTGGTCAATCAGGGCATCTGACATATTTCCCTGAAGCATGTCCATTAAATTCAAACTCATAATTTTATTTTTAATTTTTTGATCAAATAGCTTTTCAGAAAAGAGAGAAGGGCGATTCCTTCCAAAATTAAACATTAAACACCATTATTCCTAGGCTTGTCGGATTATTTCCGAAGGGATAAGGCCTGATGCTTTCCTCAAGCTGTCAATTAATTGACGGGAGGTTGGAGATAAAGTCACAAAAAAGATGAAACGAGTTACGAGTTGCGAGTTACGGGTTCTTTGTTTTTGAAAATTAAATTTAGCAGGAGAAGATTGCCGAAAATAAAAAGGCAGCGGCAGAACGAATTCTGCGCGCTGCTTATCAAACTACTCTCTCAATGGTTTTCTTTAAATGCGTTTTATTGAGAATGCACTTATTTCTTAGGTTTTAGTTCAAATCACGCCTACGGACCTTTATTATGGTTTCAATTAATTTGCTACGGCGTTCATCTTTTGAGATCAACAAGAGACTGTAATTCGAGAAAATAGTTTAACAAGTAGCGTTTTTTCGATAGGAAATTTTTGTTGCAGTTGTTTTTGTCTTTGTTCGATTATAAACGGCTGGTATTTTCATTTTATTATAATTGCATGGTTTTTTTCTGATTTTTCTTAATAATCCTCGTTTTTACAACAAACCCCTTCATTTTGACCGGTAAAAAACAAAGTAGATCGAATAAGCCCATGCCAAAAGAAAAAATGTTTTACTTTTGCCCGTCCGTGACCTGCCTATCAAGTTACGGTCCTATAAATTATGGATATTTTACTTTACGTCGGTCTGTTTATCGTTTCCTTGTTCGTTCTGCTGAGAGCGTCGGATTGGTTTGTTGATGCAGCTGAATCCATAGGTCTTTCTTTGGGTATCCCGCACTGTATCATCGGGGTAACCATCATTGCATTTGGAACTTCCCTTCCGGAACTGGCCACCTCTGTCGCCGCAGTTCTGGGTGGAAACTCGGAGAGCGTTGTGGGTAATGTTGTGGGTTCCAATGTAACAAATATCGCCCTGGTACTTGGCCTGGTGGCCGTATACGCCAATAAAATCCAGCTGGAATACAATATCTGGCACATTGACATGCCC
>QQUB01000116.1 GCA_008501835.1 Bacteroidota bacterium | reverse complement strand
AAAAGTTCTCCTCGTCAGGGGCCCAGTGCTTTTGGAACAGTGACTGGCTTTCCCACAGGTGTAATCGGCTGCCTTTGTTTTCGGACCGGAGGAAGGATTTGTAAAACTCGAATAGTTCTTTAAGCTGTCGGACGTTCATTTATCGGATTTTCGGCGAAGATACCCGATAGAATGCGGGTTTTCGAAGAAATTTCGGCAAAAACCTTTGGTAATATCAATGCAAGACATAACTTTGGGTCGCTTTTTAGATCATTAAAAATTGACAAAATGAACAAAGGAGATTTAATCGACAAGGTTGCTGCAGAAGCAGGTTTGTCAAAAGCACAGGCCGAAAGTGCTGTGAATGCTATGTTGGATGGAATTGCTGGAGCTCTTAAAGCTGGTGATTCTGCTGCCTTTATTGGTTTCGGTACTTTCTCTGTATCACACCGTAAAGCTCGTGCTGGTAGAAACCCACAAACCGGTGAAACCATCCAGATTGCGGCTAAGAATTTAGTGAAGTTTAAAGCTGGTAAGAAATTAACAGATTCTTTAAACTAATATAGTTTCACCTAGAAAGAACTAAAAGGGCAATCCGGGCTTTTGTGGCTGGGGTTGCTCTTTTTTTGTAAAACCAAGTTTATCATGAAATTCGGAACAAAAGTAATCCACGCAGGAATAGAACCAGATCCTTCAACAGGTGCTGTCATGACACCTATTTATCAAACTTCTACTTACGCCCAGGAAGCTCCCGGGAAACATAAAGGGTATGAATATGCCCGTACTCAGAATCCAACCAGGCATGCCCTTGAACAAAACCTCGCAGCGCTGGAAAATGGAAAGTATGCCACCGCTTTTGGAAGTGGTATGGCTGCTATGGATGCCATTATTCGTTTGCTCGATCCGGGTGATGAAGTCATCGCCAGCAATGATCTTTACGGAGGCGCCTACCGTCAACTGACCAAGGTACATGAAAGATACGGCATAAAAGCGCATTTCGTCGACATGACCGACCTTGGAAAAGTCGAAGAACTTATTTCCAAAAAGACTAAAATGTTTTGGATTGAAACTCCTACCAATCCAATGCTGAATATTGTAGATATCAAGGCAGTTTGTAAACTTGGAAAAAAACATAAAGTACTCACTTGTGTTGATAATACTTTCGCTTCGCCATATTTGCAAACTCCGATTGATTTGGGAGCTGATATCGTAGTCCATTCTGCTACAAAATATCTTGGTGGCCACTCAGATGTTGTACTGGGAGCTGTAATCGTGAAAAAGAAAAAACTGGCGGAGAAATTATCCTTCCTTCAGAATTCTGTTGGAGCCGTGCCAGGTCCTCATGATTGTTTCCTCGTTTTACGCGGAATCAAAACTTTGCACCTCAGGGTAAAGAGATCCTGTAAGAATGCTTCTAAGATTGCCAAGTTTCTGAAAGAGCAGCCTCAGGTTGACAAGATTTATTATCCTGGTTTTAAAGATCATCCGGGACATAAAATTGCCAAAGAACAAATGCGTGGTTTCGGTGGTATGGTTTCTTTTTCTCTCAAAAAGGATACCCTGGCGAATGCTTCCAAAATCCTCAGTAATACAAAATTGTTCACCCTTGCTGAATCCCTCGGGGGTGTGGAATCCCTGATCGGACATCCTGCTACCATGACTCATGCTTCTATTCCAAAGGAGGAAAGGCTCAAGGTTGGACTTACAGATTCTTTGATTCGACTGAGTGTTGGCGTTGAAGATATTGAAGATCTTATTGACGATCTCAGTAAGGCGATCAAGAAAATAAAGTAATTTAGGCTAAGGCTAAGGCTAAGGCTAAGGAATTTCTTTAGCTAATTGATAGCCGACACAAATACTGAATAACCTTTTGTAGTATTTAGGTAATCACGCGGATTTCACAGATTTACGCAGAATAGAATCAGCGATAATCTGCGAAATCTGCGTGACTAACTGCCTCATTTCCCATCCATGTAGATTAAGCCTGCCCTTTCGTCTATAACTTTTGAGAGTAATATGGTACTGCTGTAATTTAGGTTTTGCATTTGCAACTATTGGTCTGGTGTGCTGTCATTATAAGTGTTGCATCATTGATCAACAGAATTAATCACCTTCTGTTAAAACTTAAATTATCATGAAAAACCTGAGAGTACTTTTAATCATTTTAGGCGTCGGAGCATTTTTTGCCTTTATCTCACCGCCAAAATTCCTTGATTTCGATACACCAGTCCTTTCCGCTTCTGTTAACGGTAACGGAGACGAAGTTAAAAAAGAAATGGATCTCGATCCTTTCCATAGCATTGGCTTGTCCATTCCTGCAGATGTGATTCTCATGCAGGGAAAGACCCAAAAAGTGGAAATTGATGCTGAATCTAATATTATTGACAATATTAAGACCAAAGTAAAAAATGGTTCCTGGGAAATTAAATTCAAGGAAAGAGTCAAAAAACACGATGATATAACCATTTATATCACCATTCCTGATTTGCGTGCCGTATCTATTGCCGGTTCCGGAGATGTAATGACTAAAGGAGCCTTTACAGGTTTAGATGGTCTTGCTGTTTCTATCGCCGGTTCCGGAGATGTGAAACTTGAGAGTGAATCCAGTTCCGTAAGCGTAAGTGTTGCTGGTTCCGGAGATGTGGTTATGACAGGAAATACTAATAAAGTAGATGTAAGTATCGCCGGTTCCGGAGATGTAAACCTTAAGGATCTTGTTTCCGGAGGTTGTGATATCAGTATTGCCGGATCAGGAAATTGCAAAGTAAATACTAATGGCCCTCTTGATATCTCCATCGTTGGAAGCGGAGATGTCTATTATACCGGAGATGCAAAAGTTCATTCAAGCATCATGGGTTCAGGGAACGTGCATAAGATGTAAGCAATAAAAATTCATTTGAGAAAGCATTTAAGGCAACTCGTGTCGGCGGGTTGCCTTTTTTGTTTTAAACGATTGATTTATAAAACAAAAAGTTTATATTTGCAAAACAAATTGTTTTAACAGATAGTATAGTAGTAAGTTATGTCTAAATCAATCGCATCTACAAAAGTAAAAGGTTACCTCAAAAGTAACTGGATAAAATTAGGGGTTGTTGTCCTGTTTATCTTCATTTTAATGAAAAAGGATCTAAGTTTTTCCGTTGACCTGAATGCTCCGGAACCAACTCCCATGGAGGAAAAATCAAAAATGTCCCCCTCGTCTTCAAAGGATACCAAAAAAGAGATTCTTTCAGATAATGCCAGGGCCGGAGACAATTCTTCCAATACACAGTTGTCTGTCGCTCCGCTGGATAATCTGTTAGGTGAAAAAGTCGAAAGAAGTGATAAATTCTGGCTGATAGATGAATACGATAAAGAAGAGTTCATCAACAGGTTCACTCATGTGGCAGAAAATGAACAACTGAAGTATGGTGTTCCGGCTTCGGTAATTCTGGCTTCAGGTTTGCTGATGAGTGAGGCTGGGAATTCAGGTCTTGCCAGAGAAGGTAATAATTACTTTGCCTTGCCTTGTACTGCTGACTGGTTAGGCAAGGAAGGATATTCTAACAGTAAATGTTATCGCTATTATGAAAATGCCTGGACCAGCTTCAGGGATAATAGTCTCTACCTGACAACATATCTATTCCCGGGAAAACAATTACCGGCTGATGATTATAAGAGTTGGGTTGCTGCTCTTGAACAAGTCAAATATGGGGATGAGCCCAATCTGGCTGCTCAACTAAGCAAGATCATTAGTCATTATGATTTGGATGAATTGGATAAGTGATCCTTTAGTTCTTTATTGTGAAACATTTACAAAAAAAATCGATTGAGCGATAGCATCAAATTCGGGGTGGTTGGTTTTAGCAAAAATCAGTTTGATAAAAAGGCTGCCTATCAAATACTGGAGGGCCTGTTCCTTCAGATTAAGGCGAAACATTCAAAACGTATCGTTGAAATTGTTAGCGGTTACACCAACTCTGGCGTTCCCAAAATAGCCTATGAACTGGCTGAAAAGTTTGGGTTTAAAACGGTGGGGTTCTCGGCTAAACAGGCCCTAAAAGTGAAATCAGGCTTATTTCCGGTCAACGAAGTCATTATGCATGGTGAGTATTTTGGGGATGAGTCGGAAGCTTTTGTGAATTACATTGACGGATTGATAAGAGTTGGAGGAGGCCCGCAAAGCAGAAAGGAGTGTGAAATGTTTAAAGCGCTTCATGCCACCAATTCATTGGTGTCAAGGATCAAGGAGTTTGAAATTGATTGGTATGGTGAAAAACCAATTCAAAACGTAAATGTAGTTATTAAAGGTTTGAGGCTTGTTGAAGATTTTATTACAAAAGAGACCCAGCAGGCACTGATCGACCAAATTGACCAGGGAGTCTGGTTGAGTGAATTAAAAAGGCGGGTGCAACACTATGGCTATAAATACGATTACCGTGCCCGTGCGATTAATGAATCCATGAAAGTAGCTCCACTTCCGGATTGGGTGAACCCTATCATTGAAAAAATGCTTGTCGGAGGTGTTTTTCCTACTGCGCCCGACCAAATGATCATCAATGAATATCAACCAGGACAGGGTATTGCTGCACATGTGGATTGTGTTCCTTGTTTTGGGGAACAAATTATTTCTCTTTCACTCGGTTCAACGGCAGTTATGGAATTCAAAGGTTTGAAAACTAACCAGAAAATAACAAAGCTTTTGACTCCTGGGAGCTTGCTGGTAATGGAAGGAGATGCACGTTATAACTGGCAGCATGGAATTCCTCCCCGTAAATCGGATTTGATCAATGGGAAAAGGAAACAACGATCCCGAAGATTGTCACTTACTTTCAGGAAGGTGATTCTGGGGTGATAAAAGTTAAACTTCGATATTGGATATTCAGTATTCAGCGTTCTGTTGTTCTGCCTCGGTTTTCTCTCAGGGTAATATAACTACTCTCTATTACAGTTAAATTAATTTAAAAGAATCGAAACAGAATATTGAATATCGAACACCGAACACCGAATTTCGAAAGTTAACCAGCAACCAGATCACTCCACTCCCTCAAGCTTTTTCTTGTAATAGTGGACACCGGCACCGTAGACCCAGCCGACTTTACCTTTTTTGTTGCGGACCTTTATCCACGGAGCCTCGGTAGGTAAATTACCCAGATCGATCTGGTAGATGCTGTCCGTCACCTCATTGAGGAAGATGACTTCATCGTATAATTTGAGTCTGTCGAGAATTTTACCGTTGAGGGCAGGGATTTCCCGCATATTGAGATTCTCTATGGTTACGTAAAGTGGCGTATATTTCTCCCGGATATTTCTGGAAGGAGCTTCATCCCCTGACCTGACAGCTACATTGGGGCCGGTAGGTTGTTGCGGCTGAGGTTCGGGTTCATTAAATATCTCCGGAGTGATGATGGAGTCTGTTGCAGTCATGGTTTCTTCCGTTTCGGGGGGCAGTTCGTCCGGGTATAGTTCTCGGTTTTCAGAGCATTTGCGCAGAGCCCAGAGGATGAAAGAAACAAAAAATACCATAATGAGAATTACTTCTAAACGTGGCATTGCCATTTTCTTCTTAGCCATAACTGTAAAATTTCAATAATGATCCTTCGATATTTTCCAAATTTGAGAAACTTCTTTCAAAAGCCCTATTAATTTTAGACAAAGATTGACTTTTACTCAAAATATGGTTTAAATTTGTTTCGCTTTCGGGAGTTTTTAATTCCACTTATTTCGCTTTTCCAAAATTCATCGACGTATTTCTATTCCGGGTTTTATCCATTATTAAGTTTCGAGGCAGGAGTATCAGGTTACGAGATTGACTATTTAGGGAGTATTGCTTAAAACAGCAATCGTTCTATTTATTTAGGATTCATCTGAAAATAGTTCAACCTGTAACCCGCAACGCGCAACCCGAAACTTTTATTTCTTAATTTAAACACTTCATTCGTCGATGGAAGATCTGTTTTACAAGATTGCTGTGACCATGATACCTGATGTAGGCGCAGTTACAACAAAATCATTAATTAGTTATTGTGGCGGTCCCCAAGCCGTCTTTGAAGAGAACAAAAAAAACCTGGAAAAAATTCCAGGTATAGGACCCGCTCTGGCCGACAAAATTGTTAATCATGAGGTTTTTGAAGCTGCGGAACGAGAATTGGATTTTATTCAAAAATTTGGGATCAGGCCACTGTTTTATCTAGACAAGGATTATCCGGCCCGGTTAAAAAATTTTCATGACGGACCAGCGCTATTGTATTATCGCGGAAATGCTGATTTGAATGCATACAGAACCGTTGCAATTATTGGTACTAGAAAGCCAACTCCCAAAGGTGTTTCTGTAACGGAAAATCTGGTGGAGGGGTTAAAACAATTTAATGTAACAACCATTAGCGGCCTTGCTTTTGGGATTGATGTAGCAGCTCATCGTAAGAGTCTGGAAATGAATATTCCCACTATAGGTGTACTGGGACACGGTTTGCAGAAGATTTACCCAGCTCAGCATTATGATATTGCCTCCCGGATGATGGAGAATGGCGGACTGCTTACTGAGTATTGGTCTTTTAAAAAGCCTGATCGTGAACATTTTCCGATGCGGAACCGTATTGTGGCGGGATTATGCGACGCCTTAATAGTTGTGGAGTCGGCTAAAAAAGGGGGCTCCATGATCACGGTCAATTTTGCCAATGATTACAATAAAGATGTATTTGCAGTGCCCGGAAGGGTAGGTGATGAAAACTCACAGGGATGTAATTTGTTAATAAAATCCCATAGGGCAGCTTTGTTAGAGTCGGTACATGATTTGGCTTATGTAATGCGATGGGAGGAAATAGATGCCCGAAAAAATATTCAACGGCAGATGTTCAATGAGTTTTCTGAACCAGAAAAATTAATTGTAAATTTGCTGCGCGAATCTGAGGATGTAAGTGTTGATACCCTGGCTTATAAGTGCGGTATAGTAAATAGTGAATTGGCGGGTTTGTTGTTAAACCTTGAGTTTAAAGGCGTGATTCGAGCAGTTCCCGGAAACAGATACATTCTATTATAACAGGAATAATACTTTTGCGTTTTCTCAATAAAAAAAATCATGAGACCACTTCTTATTGCCTTTTTGGCAACCATATTATTCATCTCCTGCGATCCTTCGAGTGTTCTAAATGAAAGCTCTAAAGCTGAAGTTTATAGCGGGAAAAGACCCAAAAACATCATACTGATGGTAGGAGATGGAATGGGACTGACCCAGATTACTGCCGGTTATTACCGTAATGGAGAAAAGCTTAACCTTGAAAAATTCCCCGTTATCGGTATCCATAAACCTTATTCTGCCAATGATCTGATTACCGATTCTGCTGCTGGGGCTACCGCTTTTTCTGCCGGAAAAAAAACTTTTAATAAGGCCATTGGCATGGATAAGGATTCGGCTTTTGTAAAAACAATTTTGGAGGAGGCCATGAAGCAGGGATTAGCCACCGGACTTGTGGCAACATCAACTATAGTTCACGCTACCCCGGCAGCATTTGTGGCGCATGTGGATGACAGATACAAATACGAGGATATCGCAAAATTCTTTTTATTGAATCCTGTAGACTACTTTGTCGGGGGAGGAAAGCAATACTTCGAGCAGCGTGAAGACGGGCTCAATTTATTGCCAATGCTTGAAGAAAAGGGATACGATCTGTCTGATTATGAAAAAGAGCCTTTCCGGGAAGCTGTTGTTGATTTTGATAAAAAATTCGGTTATTTCACCGCAGAGTCGGATCCGTTGAAATATGAGGAAGGAAGGGATTATCTGGTTCCGGCAAGTAAGCAGGCACCTTTGTTTTTAAAACGCAAAAGTGAAAAAGGGTTCTTTTTAATGATTGAAGGATCACAAATTGATTGGGGAGGTCATGATAACGATTCCGAGTACATTATTTCCGAAATGATAGATTTTGACAATGGCATTGGTGCCATCATGGATTTTGCAGAAGAAGATGGAGAAACACTGGTCATCGTTACAGCTGACCATGAAACTGGGGGATATGCCATTAATAAAGGTAGTACCAGGGATACCATCATTGGAAGGTTTACATCAGATCAGCATACCGCTCAGTTAATTCCTGTATTTGCCTATGGCCCGGGAGCGGAGTTGTTTAGCGGTATTTATGAGAATACGGCTATTTATTATAAGATGAAAACCTTGTTCGGATTTTAAGTAAGGAAACTTACGGGCAATAAAAAACAGCTAAAGTGATCAACCGATTACTTTAGCTGTTTTAGTTTATGTAAAACAGTCTTAAGAGACTATTGGATTATTTTACGGTTTTTTCGTCAGAAACACTCAGTTTCAAACGACCTTTAGCTCTACGACGAGCCAAAACTTTGCGTCCGTTTTTGGAGCTCATGCGTGAACGAAATCCATGTTTGTTCTTTCTCTTTCTTTTCGATGGTTGGAACGTTCTTTTCATTTTCCTATGATTCTATTATCGATTTAACTCTATTACTTTCTAAAATTGCGGGGCAAAGGTACAAGTATTTCGTTAAATTGCCAATAAAACAGGAATTTTTTTAGATACCGTCAATAAGGTCTCCTAATCCGCCCAGAACGCTGCCCTCACCTTTGCCTCCTCCTCCATATTTTCTGGAAGCCACCATGATCTTGTCTGCAAGTCTGCTGAAAGGCAAGGATTGAATCCAAACAGTACCGGGACCTTCCAGTTTGGCGTAGAACAACCCCTCTCCGCCAAAGAACATATTTTTCACACCTTTGATCATTTCGATATCGTAATCCACATCACGGGTAAAGCCTACCAGGCAGCCGGTGTCTATGCGAAGGGTTTCACCCAACTCAAGTCTTTTTTCAATAACGGTTCCACCTGCATGAAGGAAAGCCATACCGTCTCCTTCCACCTTTTGCATAATGAATCCTTCTCCTCCAAAGAACCCACGACCGAGTTTTTTGGAAAATTCAATACCAACTGATACTCCCTGGGCTGCACAAAGAAAAGCATCCTTTTGACAAACGATTTTTCCTTCCATTTCAGATAAATCGATAGGGATGATCTTGCCTGGGTATGGTGAAGCGAATGAAACTGTGCGTTTGCCGGTTCCGCCATGGGTGAATGCAGTCATAAAAAGACTTTCGCCTGTGATAAGCCTTTTTCCAGCGGACAATACCTTGTCCCAGACCCCACCGGAGTTTGACTTTTCACTGCCGTCACCAAAAATGGTCTTGAGTTCTATATCATCCTCCATCATCATAAAACTCCCGGCTTCGGCAATGACAGTTTCGTAAGGATCCAGTTCTATCTCTACAAATTGCATCTCCTCTCCATAGATGCGATAATCAATTTCGTGTGCGTTCATTAGTTGATTTTTATTTTAGATACGCCACCCAATTTGCTTATGATACGATGGAGGCGCATTATTTTTCGACAGATCAATTGTTATTGTTGACGATGTCCGGTCTTCAGTGCTCAGTCCACAGTCTTCAGTCCACAGTCCGAAAGAACTTATTCAAGGTTTTGCCTTTGCATGGCTTTGGGGAAGGAAGGCGACACCTTGTCGAAGCAACTATCTTTGCGTACCTTGTGCATTAAAGGTTTTATTAAAATGCTGTCCATTCTGATTCCGGTTTTTAATTATGATGTAAGGAAACTTGTGAGTGATCTGCACAAGCAATTGAGTGGAATGGAGATTGAATATGAGATTCGCGTGTATGATGATTGTTCAACTGACGAAGCCTTCAAAAACGGGAATGCTTCGATTGGTGATTTACCAAATGTGGTTTTCAAAAGGCTTGAAACAAACCTCGGTTTTTGCACCATCAGAAATGTTTTGGCGGAGGAGGCTCAATTTGATCTTTTACTATTCCTGGATAGTGATGTGGAAGTTATAGATGAGCACTTTATAAAAAAATATCTTCAGGTAACGGATGGGAAAACGGTTTTTTGCGGAGGAATGCAATATGTGGAAGAACCTCCCAAAGATGATCAATTCCTGAAGTGGAAACACGGAAAGGAGCGGGAAGAGGCCAGTGCGGTGGTCAGAAATAAAAATCCACATAGAACCTTGTGGGCTGGAAATTTTCTCATTCCGAAGAAGATATACCTTGGGGCAAAATTTGACGATGGTTCAACGGGGTATGGATATAATGACACCATGTTTGGGTACAGACTTTTGGTTCAAGGAGTTCCCATTGTTCATGTTGAAAACCCTCTTTTGCATCGTGGTCTAATGCCTTCAGAGAAATTTGTGATGCGAAGCCTGGAAGCAGTAGACAATCTCTTGTTTTTTGAAAGCAGGGATTATATCGAACCTTCCTTTTATAAATTCATTAAAGTCTTTAGGTATTACAAATTGCTGAAACGGCTTGGAATGGAACGAATCTACTTGAAGTATTACCTGAAACATGTATCTGGTTGGAAAAACAATTTATTATCCTCGTCTCCAAATCTTCGCAACCTTGATAAGCTTAAACTGGGAAGGTTGGTTGAGCTTAAATCGGTTTGATTCTCGCATAAAATTCGATCAGTCGTTTGGATTCCATTTGCCAGTTCAGAGACTCCCTGGCTACAAGGGTATTTTTGACAAAAGACTGATAAAGCTTTTCGTTTTCCAATTGTTGAATGAGGTTGATGAATATATCTTTATCAAAATCAGGTAACAATAGTCCACATTCGTATTGGTCATTCAATAAACGGTACTCCGGAAAATCCATGCTGATCTGCGGTATCCGGGCGTGGATATAATCGAAAAATTTATTAGCCAGGGAATAATAATAGCTCAGTCCTGTATTTTCGATAAGGTTGAGTCCAACCCAGGCATTTTCAGTGACAGTTTTTAACTCTTCAGGAAAAATGAATCCCAGAAACTCGACTTTTTGCTCCACTCCGAGTTCACAACACATTTTTTCCAATTGTGAGCGAATAGGTCCGTCCCCGGCAATGATGAGTCTTTGATCAATGTCCGGCATACAACTGATCAGGAATTCGAGGCCTCTGCCTTTGTTCAATGCCCCCTGGTAAAGGATGTATTTATCTTTTTGGTTTTCCTTGGATGGAGGTTCCTGTAAAACCGGTACATTTCTGATAACCTCAAACGTCGTTCCATATTCCGTTTTGAAAATGTTGGCTATGGATTGATTAACCGTGTAAGCATATTTTACTTTTGGAACGATGAAGGATTCCACCCATTTCCAAATGCGTTTTTCTCGTTCCCGTCCATGTAAAGAGGAGGTTTCTGTAAAGTATTCATGTGCATCGTAAACAAAAGTTCTCTTCCGCCATTTGGCCACCAGCCAGGTAGGAAAAATGGTGTCCAGATCAATCCCGCAGATGATATCTGTTTTTTGGAACAATAAAAAGAAAAGTAACCGGAGGTTGTATTCCAGGTAAAAGAATTTACCCTTGTCGAAAAAGCATTTAAGGCGTTTTTGATGGAAGGAACCTCGAAGAATGTCCGAATGGTCTTTAAGTGGTTTAGAGTGTTTCCTTTGACGACCAACCAGTGTTACTTCATAACCTGCTTCCGCCAGAGATCTGCAAATGCGCTGCATCCGCTGATCATAATTCAGGTCGTTGGTAACGGTAAGATGGATCTTTGTACTCAAAGGTTTACAAATTTAGGACATCAGACATGGTGAAGATACCCTTTTTGCCGGCAATAAATTCAGCAGCCAGCACAGCTCCGAGGGCAAAGCCATTCCTGTTTTTCGCAGTATGTACCAATTTGATCTCGTCGAATTCAGCATTCCAGTTGATCTCGTGGGTGCCCGGAACCTCGCCTTCCCGGAAGCTTTCGATTTTTAAGGTATTGTCATCAACTTTTTCGCCGGTTTCTTTCCAGGAAGTTATGGCATCTGCATTATCAATAATCTGTTCTGCCAGCGTGATAGCCGTTCCGCTCGGGGAGTCTTTTTTGTGGATGTGGTGGGTTTCCTTCATGGAAGGAGTGTAGGCGTTTGTATTATCCAGTTTCTCTGCAAGTACTTTATTGATATGGAAAAAGATATTCATACCCAGACTGAAATTGGAGGCATGTAACAAACTTCCGCCAAGAGTATCGCATTTTTGCTTTATGGATTCCCATTGATCATTCCATCCGGTAGTACCACTTACCACGGCAAGGTTGGCCTCCAGGCAGGCAGATAAATTGCCGGGGGCCTGCTCAGGAAGGGTGAATTCAACGGCAACGTCAGTATCGTGAGGCTTGGACAGGATTTGTTTCAATTCCTCCTCATTATTCGCAACCCAGGCGATTTGATGACCTCTTTCCAGGGCAATCTTTTCAACGGCTTTGCCCATTTTACCGTATCCGATGATGGCTATTTGCATTGTTCTGTATTATATAGTGCACATAGGATGAAAACACATTGACACCTAATTCACATAGTGTTAAACGGCTACATCATAAGTACGCAGGGCATCATTCAAAGATGTTTTTTTATCTGTGGATTCTTTACGCTTCCCAATGATCAGACTGCAAGGCACCTGATAGCTGCCAGCGGAAAATTCTTTTGTATAAGAACCAGGAATGACCACAGATCTTGCCGGTACGCGACCTCTATATTCAACCGGCTCTTCTCCGGTGACATCAATGATCTTGGTACTTTGAGTGAGTACTACATTTGCACCCAGAACAGCTTCTTTTTCCACATGTACTCCTTCGACTACAATACACCTCGAACCGATGAAGCAGCCATCTTCGATAATTACCGGGCTGGCCTGAACCGGTTCGAGTACACCACCAATTCCAACGCCACCACTCAAGTGTACATTTTTCCCGATTTGGGCACAAGATCCAACTGTTGCCCATGTATCCACCATTGTACCGGAATCCACATAAGCCCCGATATTGACATATGAAGGCATCATGATTACTCCGGGAGCGAGGTAGGCACCATGACGGCAAAGTCCATGAGGAACTACCCGAACATCTTTGGCTTTAAAATCAGATTTGAGCGGGATTTTATCGTGGAATTGGAAGGGGCCAACATTGATCTCCTCCATTTTCTGGATCGGGAAATATAGAATGACCGCTTTCTTTACCCAGTCGTTGACCTTCCAGCCATCTGTTGTTGGTTCGGCTACGCGGATTTCACCTTTATCGAGCAGGTCCACCACGCTTCTTATAGCTTCCTGGCTTTCCGGTAATGATAAGAGGTCGCGGTTGTCCCAAATTTTTTCAATAGTGTCAGCAATCTGTTGCATGGATGTATTTTTTTGTCAAATGAATTTGTTCAGTTCTTCAATTAAGGCGGCGCGGTTGTCTGCGCTGCTCATTGGGCACATGGGAAGCCTGTAGACCTCTTTTACTTTGCCCATTTCCACCAAAGCGGTTTTGATTGGGATCGGGTTCGTCTCAATCATTGATAATTGCATCAGCCTGTAGAGATTTTGGTGAGATTTTCTGGCTGTTTCCCATTGGCCGTCAAGGCAGGAATGTACCATTTTCCTGAATTCAGCAGGGACGGCATTGGCAATGACGGAGATGACGCCATCGGCACCACAGATCATCATGGGCAGGGTTAATGCATCATCACCTGAGTACACAAGGAAACCTTCCGGTCTTTGGATAAGGATCTCGTTGATCTGATCCATATTGCCCGAGGCTTCTTTGACTGCAACGATATTTTCAAAATCATTGGCAAGCCTGAGAGTAAGCCTGGTGGACATATTCACCGCTGTTCTTCCCGGAACATTGTAAAGAATGATTGGAATATCAACGGCGTTGGCTATTGCTGCGAAATGCTGATAATGGCCTTCTTCAGTAGGTTTGTTGTAATATGGACTGGAAACCAAAAGGGCATCCACACCACATTTTTCGGCAGCAATTGACCTCGTTACGCAATGATGGGTATCATTGGTGCCGGTACCTGCGATAACAGTAATTCTGTCTCCACATTTTTTTGCTGCAAAAGAGAAAATGGCTTCAAATTCTTCATCAGTAAAAGATGGAGACTCCCCGGTGGTACCACAAAAAACGATACCATCTGTTCCGGCTTTGATCTGATCTTCGATCAAAACTTCAAAAGCATCAAAATCTATAGCCCCGTTTTCCTTGAAAGGAGTGATCATGGCTACTAAGGAACCTTTTAACTGGAATGTGTTCTGCATTATGAGTCCTGCTGTTTATAAGTACTTTCAACCTACAGAATACTTCTTAAGTATTTTTGGGCTGTTGGTAATTTTGAATTTACAATTCGTGAAATTAAAAACCAAAATAATTCGTGCACCTGCCTTCCTGCCGTCAGCAGGCAGGTTCGTGGCTGGAAAAATCCAATACTCCATTTGTGGAATAAAATTCGCTGCAAAAATGTAGATTATTTTTTTCTAAGTTGCTGTTTTAAGGCAAAAAGCTCATCACGGTATTGTGCAGCCGTGATAAAATCGAGTTCTTTCGCGGCTTTTTTCATTTTTTTATCCGTCGTTTCGATCAATTTTTCGATTTGTTCCTTATTCATGTAAGCCACAAGTGGGTCGGCAGCGAGGCTTGGCTCATCTGGTTCAACGTAAGCTTCCTTATTTCCGCGAATATCCAGAATGGATCCCTGGTTAAGGATTTCCTCCCTGGATTTGCTGACTGTTCTTGGAGTAATGTTGTGTTCCTCATTATATCCCATTTGAACGGCCCTTCTCCGGTTGGTTTCATCGATGGTGATCTGCATGGAGTTGGTGATCTTATCAGCATAAAAGATTACCAATCCTCCGGCATTCCTTGCAGCACGTCCGGCTGTTTGGGTCAAGGAACGAGCATTTCTCAAAAAGCCTTCTTTATCAGCATAAAGAATCGCCACCAGGGAAACTTCCGGGCGGTCAAGACCTTCTTTCAGTAAGTTAACTCCGACAAGCACATCAAAATTTCCTCATCGAAGGTCTCGCAGGATTTCCACGTGTTCCATTGTGTCAACTTCTGAGTGGAATTCTCGTACTTTGCTGTTGAATTTTGCCAGATATTTGGTCACTTCTTCAGACATTCTTTTGGCGAGGGCAGTTGCCAGTACCCGTT
>QQUB01000838.1 GCA_008501835.1 Bacteroidota bacterium | reverse complement strand
TAGACATTTTCATTTGTTTTTTGGTTAAAAAATACTGCTTTAAAACAGCCAACTTCCGATAAAAGTCTCTATATCATATTCAACAAATTGAAACAACCTGAAACCAGGTGAAACAACCTGAAACAATATTTATTCGAAATATCCCTTCAACTCCTCCTCAAAATACTGCAACGCATTCTTGATTGGCAACGGAACTCCACCTCCCAGTGCACAAAGAGACCCCTGCTCCAGTGTTTCCAGAAGATCATCCAATAACTGCCTGTCAATTTTATAACTACCCTCCTGGGCCTTTTCGAACATCTCCTGACCGCGGACGGATCCCAGTCGGCAAGGAAAACATTTACCACAGCTTTCATCCGCTGTGAATTCGAATAAATGTTCAATGTATTTTGCCATAGGAAAATCGAAAGGAACGCAAATTACAGACGCATGTCCAAGGAGGAATCCATTTTGACTAAAGGATTCGAAATCAACCGATAAGTCATTTATTTTGGAAAGCGGTACAAGTCCTCCGAGCGGGCCCCCGATATGTAAGGCTTTTACCTTGGATTTAAAGCCGCCACCGAGTTCTGTTACAACGGTATTTAAGGAGGTGCCCATGTCGACCTCATAAATCCCCGGACGATTGAAAAAGCTATCGAGAGAAAGCAGTTTGGTACCACTGGACCTTTCTGTTCCGATTTTTTTGTAGGCTTCTCCTCCATTCAGCAGGATATACGGTACGGCAGCCAATGTTTCCACATTATTGACAACAGTTGGCATGCGGAACAAGCCTTCCTGTACAGGGTAGGGGGGACGTACCCGGACTTCCGGCCGCTGGCCTTCCAGTGAAGAAAGCAATGCCGTTTCTTCTCCGCAGATGTATGCACCCTGGGCTGTGACGACCTTAAACGCATAGTTAAAACCGCTGCCGTTTATGTTTTGGCCTAATAATCCGGCATCTGTTAATTCCTTTATGGCGGATTCACAAGCTGAAACGGATTCGGGATATTCTCCACGAATGTATAAAACACCCCATTCTGCCCCGCAAACGTAACCTGCAGCCATCATGCCGATAAGCACCAACAATGGTTGTTTTTCCAATAGATAGCGATCAGAATAAGCACCCGGGTCCCCTTCGTCAGCATTACATACGATAAACTTCTGTTTCCCTGCGGCATTACGGCATCCCTCGAGTTTAATACCCATTGGGAATCCTGCACCTCCACGACCCCTTACGCCTGATGATATGATTTCATCCAATACATCTGCAGAATTTTGGTTTAGAAAATTTCGGATAAGATCAAAAAGTTCATTCTTGTCATATTCCCCGGTTAAAACAGGAGTTCCGCGATGCTGAATAATATAATCATCTGTTCCTGGAAGTGATTTTTGCTCGAACAGGGAGGACAATTCTTCCTCGTTAAGATTGGAGTAATTTTTCCCGTTATATTGGAAGGCAGCATTCTCATGACAACGCCCGAGACAGGTCATGTGACCGATCTTATCTGCCGACACGTGCTTTTCAAGATCTTGCTGCAATTTTTCCTGGGTGCCGGCGCACAAACAGGCAGTTCCGTTACAGACATAAACCTCTTTCCCCTGGTTTTCAGGTTTAAGAAAGTCGTAAAAGGTAACGGCACCAAAAGTATTGGCTTTTCCGACGAGGAATTCTTCAGCGAGGGCTGCAAGTGTCTCTTTGTCAGGGCGTTCGCTGATGCGCTCAAAAAGATTGTTCTCCAGGCCTTGTCGCCCGGAAAGGGAGCTTATATTCTTGGACATATTGAATTTGGTTCTATTGAGCGACTAAGATAATCTTTGTTGCGGGAATTCGCAACTGGAAAATTTCAAATCTCGAATTGGGGAGAAATTTTTAATCAGGGAATTTTAAAATCCGAAAATTTTGTTTTGAATTTAGCTCTTTCGGCAGCTTTCATGGGAATGTCCCAGAAGCCTTCATATTCAATGTGTTGTGGTAAATACATATCTCCCCGTTTGGTTAGTCTGACCTTCATTTTGACATCAAAACTGAATAGGGCTCCGGAGTATTTCAGCCAATAATTTCTTGCAATGACCTGGAAGTTTGATTTTTCAAAAAATGTTTCCATGTATTTGACGACCGTATCGTCTTCTTCGTATTCGTGTTTGGGGGAGGCGATAAAAGCATAGCAGTCTATGCCTTTGTAGTCTTTTGACAGCAGGGAGTAATTATAGAAGGGCTGCATTTTTTCAGAAAAGATCGCTGTTTTTCCACCAATTACCGGAACATCAGCCTTCATTCCCGGCTGGAAGATGAGTTTTTTTAGTTCGAAAATGTGTTTTTCTATTTTACCTTTTGGGGGTGAAATTTCAGAAAGGTGGGAAGGTTTAGTTTGTTTTGTCTCACAAATAGTGCCATGAGTGTAAAAAATGCGATCAAAAAGCTTGGCTGTATAATATTTGTATTCCCGATTTTTTCTTTTGAAAAACTTTCCTGAATCTTTTTGCTCCAAAAATTCCATCGACCTGCATCTTCCGTCAGAGACTTGCTTCGTTTTGCTTGAATAATCCGCCTTTACACCTCCTTTCCTGTTGAATAATGTGATTTCATTTTCTGCTTCATAACTGACTCTTCTGAGGTTTTGAAATGCTTTGTAAAAACTTTCGTCTTCCAGAACATACTGTATGAATTCTTCCGGGTTAAACCCTTGTCGTTTGGCGGTCACAACGAATGAATCTAAAAAAACAACTGCAGCTACCCCTTTGTATGCTGTAGTATCTGGTTGTTGAGCAAATCCAGGAAGATTTAGAAAAAGGCAAAACACAAGGAAGAAAAAAGAGCGGAAATTCATGGTTTTTTATTGAGATGGTAAACTTACCCAAATAACAATTATTTCTTAAATTTATTTTACTCAGTTAAAAATTTCTTTTTATTGAAGAGTTGTTTTGAAGAAATGGGAAATTAGTTCATTTGAAAAGCCATTCAACATTAAAAATTCAGCACTTAAAATCGTACTTTTGCAAAAAATAACAAGCGTTGTTTTTGAATCATCAGAAACCGCTGTTTTTTACTGAACCTAACCGAATAAAATCATAGAATATGAAGAATATTTCTGTCATTGGAGCAGGTACCATGGGGAATGGTATTGCGCATGTATTTGCTATGAAAGGATATACCGTTAATCTGATCGATATTGCTCCGGACGCACTTGAAAAAGCCATTGCAACCATCTCCAAAAACCTTGGAAGAATGGTGGCTAAAGAAAAAATATCCGAAGCAGAAAAGGATGCTACCCTGGCCAATATCACCACTTTCACAGATATGAGTGAGGGTGTTAAAAATGCCGACCTTGTCGTTGAGGCAGCCACTGAAAATGTGGATCTAAAGTTGAAGATTTTTGCCATGATGGATGAGCATGCTCCTGAAGCGGCCATTCTGGCCACCAATACTTCTTCCATCTCAATTACTAAGATCGCTGCTGCAACCAAGCGCCCTGAAAAAGTGATTGGTATGCACTTCATGAATCCAGTGCCTATCATGAAACTGATAGAAGTGATTCGTGGATACAGCACAACTGATGAGGTGACCTCCACCATTATGGAATTGTCCCGCAATCTTGGAAAAGTGCCGGTTGAAGTAAACGATTACCCGGGCTTTGTGGCCAACAGGATTTTGATGCCCATGATAAATGAGGCCATTTACACTTTATTTGAAGGCGTGGCAGGAGTTGAAGAGATCGATACCGTTATGAAACTTGGTATGGCTCATCCAATGGGACCTCTCCAATTAGCCGACTTCATTGGATTGGATGTTTGTTTGTCCATTCTCGAAGTGTTATACGATGGCTTTGGTAACCCGAAATATGCTCCTTGTCCGTTGCTGGTGAATATGGTGACTGCAGGAAAGATGGGACGTAAGACAGGAGAAGGATTTTATGCTTATACGCCGGGAAGTAAGGAGTTAGTGGTGGCGGATAGTTTTAAGTAGATCTGGTTGCTAGTTTCTGGTTAACTCAAGAAAAAGACTTCAGAGGTTTCTAAAACCTCTGAAGTCTTTTCTGTTATAAACTAATAACCTGACTTCAAGTTAGGCCCTAAGTTTTTTATGGGCTAATCAACAGTAAACGCATAAATCGCAAATGACCCCAACCAATGCCCACCTTCATAGCCATCGTTCTTAAGGTTGTTGATGGTAAACTCCATATGGTCGTTTGCTATAGCTGTAAGATGTGAATATTCCGGAATAGCCTCTGCAATACCATAAAGACACCATGCACGACTGAAATTTACCCCGTCCAGGTGTACTAGTTTTCCATCTGAACGATCTGAAACTTTCCCAGGTTCGAAAACTGCATCGGCTTTAGTGAGCTGAGGAAGAAAAGCGTCAAACCAAACTTTAAACGCTTCCGGGGCCAAAACCCTTCGCATGATATCCGCTTCTTCCAGGCAAGGGGAGAGGAAGTCAAAGCCAGACGGTTCCCAGCTTAAGGGGCATTCCGCATCATTTTGGAAATAGAATTTTGCTCTTTCCTCGATCAGCAGTTTCAGGCTGTCATGCCCGGTTGTCTGTGCATAATCGTATGCGAAAGTAAGGCCGAAACCAGTATTTGGGTGTTCACCTACGCGAATAGGGTAGAGCAGTTTGGGGAGGAATTCCAGATAACGTTCCACAATCAGGTCTGTTAGTGGTTGAAGGTTAGCAGCCCATTCCTGAGCCTGTGGGTCGTCCCAGGTGTGAAGCTCCTCAGCGAGTTTCAAGAGCCATGCCCAACCGTAGGTGCGTTCATAACTTTTCTCCTGTGGCATTTGGAAATATTCCACTTCAAGGAGGATCTTTTCAGCGGTCAGATTTTCCGCCAATTTAGCACGGATCGTATCCGCCTTTTCCAGGTCCGGGAAGGCTTTGAGTAATTTCACCAGCGACCAATGGCCGTGGACAGCTGAGTGCCAGTCAAAACATCCATAAAATGCAGGGTGCAAATCACTAGGTTCCCTAAGGTTATCTTTGGAAGCCAGGACTTGTCCTAGTTTGTTCGGATATTCCTGGTCCATGCATTTGAGGGGTAATTCCGCCAGGTCGTTGGCGAGTTCCAGCGTTAATTCCATTTTATCAACCTTCATAACAGGCTCGGGTTGTTCGCATGAGAAAAAGAAAACTATTGGGATAAGGAAAAGGATTGATCTGGTCATTTTATAAATATTTTTCAAAAAAAACTCCGGAGTCTTGTTCTACAGGAAGTCATGAATTTATACAAAATTATTCAATAAATCGAAATGGAAACCTTGAAGCTTTAGCACCCTTAAAGAAAATTCAAACTTAATACTCCCTTGTATGTGAGTATGTGGACAATACTACTTTTAATTAAATGTTTTCCTGAAGCGAAACGAAAATGCTATACCGCAGATGATCCATCCCGCACATGAAATGTCGGGAGAGCCGCAAAGAAGCGCTGATGGATCCATCCCGTACATGAAATGTCGGGAGGACCGCTGAGTTTTTTTTCTCCGCGCAACTCCACGCTTCTCCGCGTAACTTTGCGTAACAGCTCTCTGCGCCCTCTTGATTGAATATAATATTTTGATCAAAACGAATTTTGCTCTCCTACTCATTTGAAACTAATCCTCTATAGTCCTGAAATAACCGCAATAATTGTAATTAACAAAGGAACTACGAACCTGACCAATTCTTTTTGAGTATCCATTTGTGTCATTTCTTCCAAAAAGTAAGGGATACGGATTGGTAGGTAAAAAATCAAAAAAATGAGGGTGGATAAAACCAGGTTGAGGATGTACATGGGCAGGTTATGCTTTTCCATATCCATATTGTGGGAAATCGTTTGCCAGGTAACGGTGTAGGCAAGACAGGCATAAAGGACAAGGATCAGGTCGAGCTTCCACTCTTTTTTATTCGGGCGATCGTAGGCAACGAGATTTTCCTCAGGATCCACTCCCATTATGGTAAACAATAGGTATAATTCTTTAATGACCACAGCCGGTATCAGCACTGCCATCCACCAGGGCATGGTGTTTTCTCCGTTTTCACCCGCTATTTCATAGCCAAAAGCCTCTGTTGCCATAAACAGAATAATAATGGAAATCACCGCATGGAACATCCAAAGAGTAAATCCGCTGTTAATTTCCTTTCCTTCATCCTGTACGGCCTTGTGTACATATTTCATCTTTTTGGGAAAGGCATATATTTCCAAAAGGGAAATGATTATCAGGACAATACCCAACCAGGGTATATAGGCCGGGCCCTCCTTGAAAAAACTATTGGCGGAAGCTTCCAGTACTATAGGGGCGAGGAAAAAGAAATATACTGCACAGATAAGATTAAACAGAGCTCCTTCCCATTGATAAATGTTCTTTTTGACCAAAAAAGGAGACCGTTTCATTAAGTTGGTTTTAGATGAATCCCAAATATACTTTTTTGAGGGTAAACCGGGAAATGGAAACGAGGAAAAGGTTTATTCTTTGATTTCTACCCCTTCTTTCCCTTTTTGGCACGAAATGATTTCAAAATATAACAATCCTCCTCTGTAATTGGAGTGAAAAGGTCTGCTTCATCAATTAATATCTGAGCAGTATTTTGCTTTACTGCAGCGATCTCTACCCGTACACCTTCACCTTTGAGATGCCTGACGAGCTCCACATAATCGGAATCACCGGACAGGATGATGATGGTATCGACTTTTTGAGCGATCTGGGTAGCTTTGATGGTCAAAGGAATATCAGCAGATTTGTGGCAGGGCACTACTGACCCGTGATATTGATTGAGCAGGCGGTCTGCCAGTTTATCAGAAATACTTTTTCCTTCACGGAAGTAAATCAGTCTGTTCAAGCCGCGGTTATCGAGTAATTTTGGAATCATCGAGTCAAAATCTAACAGAGCATTAGGTTTGCCCACGAGATTTTGAAGACTCATTTCAATGTTGTTACCATCAATAAGGATGGCGCAGGATTGGTTTATGTTTATTTTTAATTTGGGTTGTTCATTCATGTTGGTAATAGTTTTGAGTATTTAAAAAAAATTGGAAAGAGGAAAATTGGGAGGATGGAGGATGTTTTCTTTACTATCTTTTGGAACTGAAATTCAGAAAAGTCTGAAATCGCAGAGATTTAAAGGTTTTGGAGAGACTTGAGTCCCAACATTACCTCAATTTACATTCTTCCACTTTTCCCAACCTTCCTTTTTCCTTCTAGAAAACCATAACAGACTCTCTTTTAGTATAAGATCTGAGTTTTACCAGACCTTTATCCCGGATCTGGCGGGCTCTTTCCCGGCTTACGCCTACTGTTTCGGCAATGGAAGTTAGACTCATCGGGTTTTTATGCCCAATACCGAAATACATAGAAATTACCTTTGCTTGTCTGGGTGGAAGGATGTTGAGCAATTCACGAACTTTTATCGCCGTGGACTCTTTTTCGGCCATTTCGTGGTCAGGTTGTGGGATACTGTTGTCTGAAATAAAGTTTGCCTTCGAGGTATCGTCCTCATTATTCAATGGGGCATCCAGTGAGCTACATTTTTTATAAGAATCAATGCACTTTTGGATCGTTTTCTCAGGCAAACCAGTTTCTATGGCAAGCTCATCCAGGGTAGGTTCACGTTCCTGGTGTTGAAGAATTTCCATGGTTTTTTGTCGCACCTTATTGGATGTACTGGTGAAATTAAGGGGTAATCGAATCTTACGGCCCTTTTCATTGATTGCCTGCAAAATGGATTGTCTAATCCACCATACGGCATAGGAAATAAACTTGAACCCTTTGGTTTCATCAAATCGTTGAGCAGCCTTGATCAATCCAAGGTTACCCTCGTTGATAAGATCTCCCAGGTGTAGTCCCATATGCTGGTATTGTTTGGCAACCGAAACTACGAAGCGGAGATTATGGCGAACGATTTTTATAAGTGCTTCTTCATTGCCACTCTTATATAACCTGAAAGCCTCCAGCTCCTCCTCAGGTGCCAAAACATCATACCTGGATATTTCGTTGAAATATTTTTCTAGAGATTTCTCATCCCTGGAAGTAATTGTATTTGTAATTTTTAAGGCTCTCATTTTCTTTGTTTTTTTTCATTTTTGGCCACCTGAATGGCCTTGCATTCATATTTTATAAATTTTTTTAGCAAAAATTTTCACCTTCCCCTTAGCAGTGAAGCATAAAAATAATAGAGCAGTAAATGTGATTTTGGATGCTATTCAGCTTTTCAATCATTGAAAAACTAAAAGGTGGAGTCCAATTGAAATGGAGTTTAACGAGTATTCGTTTGGGTACTGATAATTTCGCGCATCCTTTTTATACAACGTCAGGTGTGCCAAAAATGTTCCAAATCAGCTTAAATTATTCATTTACAGAGTGTAATTGCATGTTTTACGGGAAACTTTATATCTATCCTGAAAAGTAGTAATTTATTTAATTTTAGGGTTGCGAGTTTCAGTTTCCTGGTTCCGGGTTAGGCCCAGCTGAAACCTGTAACTTGTAACCAGTAACCAGTAACTAGAAACAGCCTACTCAAAATCAAAGAAGAAGTCATCCTTGAATTCGTCAATCTCTCTCCGCTCTTTTTTGGTAGGCCGTCCGGCTCCTTTTTCTCTTTGCTCACTGGCGCCTTTACCCACAAACCAATCCTTGTATTTATTCATTTCCTCTTCAGAGGTGAGGTTTTCATAACATTCCTGGGCCAGGGTGGCAGAAACTCGCTTTTGAATCAGGTCAACCACCTTAAAATGTAAATTAAACCCTCCTTTATGGACGAAAACTTCTGCTTCCCGTTCCACCATAAACGAGGGTTTAACACTTTTGCCATCTATCCTGACCTTACCGGATTTACAGGCATCTGAGGCCAGGGTACGGGATTTGAAGATACGTACACTCCAGAGCCATTTATCAATTCTTACTTTTTTGAGCATAAATTTAATCCCTTTCTAACGGTGGGTACTGCATATTAATTGCTTCAAGCTCCTCAACCATCTTTTTGGCGATTATATAATTACGATACCATCTGGAATCAACCGGCGTAACGGTCCAAGGAATAGTACTTTCATTCAAAATGTACTCGTAACATTTCATGTACTCATCCCAGTGCTCTCTTTCTTTCCAGTCGCCATCGTTATGTTTCCAGTGTTTTTCGGGTTCATCGATACGCTCCTGTAATTCGAGTTCCTGTTGTTCGTAGGAGATATTCAGGAAAAACTTGAGGACAAGTGTGTTGTTATCGAAAGCGAGCAATTCTTCAAAGGCATTGATGGCCTTCATTCGTTTTTCAACTTTTTCTTCAGATATCCATTTATGAACCCGTTGAATCAGAATATCTTCGTAATGTGAACGGTTGAAAATCTTTATAACTCCTTTCTCGGGAGCTTGTTTGTGAACTCTCCAGAGGAAATCGTGAGCAAATTCCTCATCTGAAGGCTTTTTGAAGGAATAAGATTGAATTGCAGAGGGCTGGCAATATTTAAATACTTTTGTCGCTGCCCCATCCTTACCGGAACCATCCATCCCCTGAAGGACCACTAAAACGGAATGCTTCCCTTCCGCGCGCAGCAGGTATTGCAATTCTGCCAGTCTTTTGGTCAGGTTTTTTGTTTCCTTTTCAATTTCATCTCTGTCAAGATGTTCAGGAGGATCGGTTGGTAAGTCTTTTATTTTGATCATGATTTAAAACTTTTTCAAAAAAAAAATCATTTTGGAGGGTTTTAACCACAGTGTACACAGGGTAGGCACAAAGCCCTCAGAGTTTTCATTTTGCACTATGCACTCCCGACACTTTCGTGTACGGGATGTCGCGATGCTCCATATGCACTTATATCGACATTCGGCTTCTTTTGACAAGATATGCCTGCAGAATCGGGCCATAGCCTTTATTAATATCTGCCTCAACGAAGTCGATTTGATATTGAAGGCATTTCAGCTTGAGTTCCTCCTTGAATTTCTGGATTTCCGTAAGGTATTTTTCTTTTACCTGGTTAGGCTGGAGTTTTACCCTTTCTCCGGTTTCCATATCGATGAATTCATATGGACGATTTTCAAATTCAAAATCCAGCTCTTTGGCTTTGTCAACAACATGGAATAACACCACTTCGTGTTTAGCGTGTTTGAGATGCTGAAGAGCTGCAAAAAGCTTACCGGTTTCTTCACTTTGCTCAAACATATCACTGAAAATAATGATCAGCGAGCGTTTGTGGATGCTATCGGCAATCTGGTGGAGCGCCTTGGCAGCGGAGGTTCCTTTGTTTAGACCGCTCTGTCCTAATTGTTTTTCGAGATAACTCAGCAATAACCTGTAATGTTTGGTATTGACCTTGCACCTGGTATGCAAATGGACCTCATCATCGAAAAAACTTAGTCCAAAGGCATCTCTTTGTTTTTTCAGCAAATTCATTAAAGAAGCAGCAGCCAGGGCGGAAAAACTGATCTTGTTGTTACCACTTTCCGGACTTTCTTCGGGGTCAGGAAAATACATAGAGGAGGATACATCCAGAACAATCTGACAGCGTAGGTTTGTTTCTTCTTCGAAACGTTTACTGAATAATTTATCCGTTCTGGCGTAAACCTTCCAGTCAATATTCTTGGTGGATTCTCCCTGGTTATACAAGCGGTGTTCGGCGAATTCTACAGAAAAACCATGAAATGGACTTTTATGTAATCCAATGATGAATCCCTCAACAACCTGACGGGCAAGCAATTCGAGGTTGCTAAAGCTTCTTACTTTTATATTATCGAGTAAACTCATGTAAATTGCATTAATAACTTAGGTCTCACAGGGTTTGAAAGCAAAACGCTAAAGCTTCGAAATTATTGGGAACTTTTATTTCCCCAAAATGTCAAAGCCCTTATCCCGGCAACCAAGATAAGGGCTTTTAGCGGTAAGCCAAAAATTAAATTAAAACTGTGCTTCCAATTTATCAACGAGCACCTGCTTTGAGGCAGTACCGATGTGTTTATCAACAACTTCTCCGTTTTTCAGGACAAGCAGGGTAGGAATGCTTCTGATGCCATATTTCATGGCCACTTCGGGGTTCTGATCAACATCCACTTTTCCGATGAGAGCTTTACCATCATATTCGGACGCCAATTCCTCAACGATAGGAGCGATCATGCGACATGGTCCACACCATGCTGCCCAAAAATCGATAAGCACCACTCCGCCTTTATCTATTGCTGTTTCCTGAAAGTTTGCATCAGTGAATTCAAAAGCCATTATATACTGTTTTTTTGATTGAAAATTATTAAAGCGCAAACATACACAACACGGTTTTAAACAAAAAAAATCATCCAAACTATATTGAGTATATCTATTAATTTATACGGCGGAAATAAAAAAAGTCACTGCTGTCCGACGTACTTGATGCATTAAACGCCTCAATTATGATTTTGGTTTACAAATATAGGGATATTAGCGAATAAAATGTCCTATCTTAGACATATGACAAGAAAAAAACTAGTTTGGATATTGCTGGGGGGACTGGCCAAATTAATGAAAGTTATTTTAAGTCCTGAGTTGATTGAAAATTATTATAGCCGGGGCTTTTTTAAAGTGGTCCGATGGATTATTGATGGGCTGTTTGGGTGGTTGCCTTTCCCCTTATTATACTTGTTTATTCCTGTGCTGTTATTCTGGGTTGTTAAAAAGATCAGGGACTCCTGGAGGTGGAAGGCTCCCCGGAAAACCAAAGTAATTTCGGCTTTGTCAACCATTCTGGCTTTTGTCATGGGCAGTGTTTTCTTCTTTTTAATTATGTGGGGTTTCAATTATGGCCGAATATCTATTGAGGAAAGTCTGGGGATTTCTACAGCACCCTTAAATAAAGAGGAACTGTGGAACGAGCTTCAGGAAGAAACAGAAGAGATCATAAGACTTAGAAGAATGATTCCCGGGGTGACGGACAATGCACTTTCCGCTGAATATTTACCGGAAAACCTGGAAAGTCACCTTAGAACCAATCTCTCAGGGGTGCTTCAAAGACATGATTTTCCAATAGCAGGAACTGTACGTGGACATTTTATCTATCCAAAAGGTATTTTTCTCAGGTTTAGCTCTTCAGGTTTGTATTTTCCCTGGACCGGCCAGGGCCAAATTGACGCAGGTTTACACCCCTTGCAATGGCCCTATGTCATGACACATGAAATGGGTCACGGTTTTGGATTTGGAGATGAGGGTACCTGTAATTTCCTGGCTTTCTGGGCATGTTCACGCTCATCTGATCCAGCGGTTGCCTACATGGGCAGACTGGCTTACTGGAGAACAGTAGCTTCCAATAATATTGCCTATGACAGAAAGAGGTATTTTGCTTTCCGCGAAACCCTGCCAGCCGGAATCATTGCCGATCTGGATGCCATTAACGAAAACCTTTTCAAATACCCGGATATCATGCCTAAATTGAGGTATTATGCCTATGATTCCTATTTGAAAGCTCAAGGGATAGATGAAGGCATTAAGAATTATAACCGCGTGATCATGTTGGTAAGAGGGTGGAAAGATAAATAAGGGAACAATAGAATAGGGGAATAAGGAAGCAATGTAAAAAGAGGAAAAAAGGAATACAAAATGTACTTGATAATACCTTGCGTACCCTGCGCTTTCTCCCGACCTTCGGTACAGGATGTGCCATTTGCGTACCTCGCGGTTAAACATAAAATTTAGAACACCTGAAAATTTAAACAAAAAATTATGTCCTGGATAAAAATCATCCCTTACGAAAAAGCAGAGGGGAAACTCAAAAAATTATACAACCGGGTGAAAGGTCCCGATAATAATGTTGACAACATTTTATCCGCCCATAGCTTGAGGCCTCACTCACTTGAAGGGCATATGGTTTTGTATAAAAATGTCTTACATCATTCTAATAATACCATCCCCAAATGGTTTTTGGAAACCATCGGTGTATATGTCAGTATGCTCAACCATTGTGATTATTGTGTGGAACATCATTTTTCGGGCTTAAAACGGTTGTTGGATGATGCGGAAAGAAGAGCTGCTATTAGGGCTGGGTTGGAAAAGAACGATTACGAGAACCTCTTTGATCAGAGGCAGATATTGGCCTTGGATTATGCACGTAAATTGACAGAGTCTCCAGGGAATATGTCTGAACAGGATGCTACTCAGTTGAAGGCATCTGGTTGGTCAGATGGTGAATTATTGGAAATCAATCAGGTAACTGCCTATTTTAATTACGCCAATCGTACTGTTTTGGGACTCGGTGTAACAACGGATGGCGATATCCTTGGTTTGTCACCTAATGACAACAGCGACCCGGATAACTGGAGTCATCAATAACTTTTGGGAAGTGTTAATTTTTTTTGTTGAAACGGCATCTGGATTTAGCCCTCTGTGAAAGTTTAAGCCCCCTCGGGACGTCTATATAAGTGGCCCTAAAGAGGCAAGAATAACAAAAGTGCCGTAGGTACGTCCTATGTTTTCACTTTTCATTTAAATTCCACCATAATCTTCATCGCCTGGTCCAGCTCTTTTTCAGCCTTTGTAGTAAATTGGTCATCCCAGTTGAACCACGAAGCAAATTCGGATATCACCAGGGATTTGATCTTAGATATCCCGGGACAATCATAATTTAACCTGCCTGTTCGATTGGAAAAGAAATCCAGCGGCGTATGTGCCAGTTCGAAATGAATGGCAAACCAGACTTCTGCGCGAACCAGCTTATCAGTGGGGTTTATATCGTCAAATGAGTGGGCTTTTTCCAGGATCTGGTCACATTGGCGGCCGTAGTTTTCCAGGAAATACTCTGTAAGGAAACCGTCTAGTCCCCTATCTTGGATTTGGTTGGCAATCATGGTTTTGTATTCGGCCAGTTCCTGAGGACTTCTAAAAGGTCCGCCGGTTAATAGAATTTTGTCGGTATTGACTTCTTTAAAAACTTTTCCAGTATGTTTTTTTAATTTTCTGGTCACCAGATCAACAACATCCTCTGCCATTTTCCGGTAACCGGTCAGCTTACCCCCTGTAATGGTGATTAAGTCATTTTCGGAAATGAAAATCTCATCCTTTCTGGATAACTCTCCGGCAGACTTTCCTCCTTTGAAGATCAATGGTCGCAATCCCGCCCAACTCGATTCAATATCAGTCATGGTTAAATCGAGTGAAGGAAACATTTTATTTGTAGCCTGAAGCAGGTATGCAGCTTCATCTTTTGTAACCCTTATGTCATCAATATTTCCGTCGAATTTAGTATCCGTGGTGCCAACATAGGTGCAACGGTGGTGCGGAATAGCGAAGATCATTCTGCCATCCTCAACATCAAAATAAATGGCCTGATTTAATGGAAATCGTTCTTTTGGAAAAACGATGTGAACCCCTTTGGAAAGAAACAGTTTTTCAAGGGCACTGCCATCATCTTTTTTGCGCAGGATATCTGTCCAGGGGCCTGTAGCGTTCACAACATACGTGGCTTGTATGTCGAGTGATTTTTCTGCTAATTGATCACTGCATTGGATTCCGGAAATTTTGCCAGAATCATTGTAAAGGAATTTTTCAGCTTTTAGGTAATTCAGGCAAACAGCTCCATGATCTATTGCTGTTTTGATATTTTCAATTGTCAACCTGGCATCGTCAGCCCTGTATTCAGCATAGTAGCCTGCTCCTTTCAGGCCTTCTTTTTTGAGCAGTGGTTCTTTGGAAATGGTTTTTTCCCGGGAAAGCATTTGGCGTTGATCATTTCCTTTAACATTAGCCAATTTATCGTAAACCCATAATCCAATGGAGGTTCCAACCGGGCCAAAAGTTCCATTTTCGAAGAAGGGTAGCAGCATTTTGTTGGGCACGACCAAATGAGGAGCAACTTTATGAACCGTGGCACGTTCGCGTCCCACTTCCCGGACCAGGCCAATTTCAAAATTCTTGAGATATCGTAATCCTCCGTGGATGAGTTTGGTAGATTTACTGCTTGTTCCATTGGCAAAATCCGATTTTTCAATCAGGATTACCGATAATCCTCTGGAGGCAGCATCAAGAGCAATGCC
>QQUB01000713.1 GCA_008501835.1 Bacteroidota bacterium | reverse complement strand
CTTATCGGAAGACAAATACCTGAATGGTGTCAGGTTGCCATCAGGATCAAACCCGAAGATTGGCCATAACCTTCCTGTCAAAGCACTATTTGGGATCGTCTCGAATTCCTCTCCTGTCAGGTTCAGATCGAGTCTTTTTCGGAGTTGATTCACATTCAGTGAGGTTTTGAAAAACAGCTCCGGCCCATCTTCAAAATTCTGTCCTTTTTTGGTTGTGATTATTACCACTCCATTGGATGCCCTTGACCCGTAAATCGCAGCCGCAGCAGCTCCATTCAATACATTAATACTCTCAATGTCATTCGGATTTATATCCACCATCCTGTTTTGTCCCGGACTGGCATCCCCGGCACTTACATTCAGGTTGGTAACGTTGGTGGTCAGGTTACTGGTGACAACACCATCAACAACGTAAAGGGGTTCGGAAGAACCCTTGATCGTACTGGGACCTCTCAATCTAATGGAGAAACCACCGGCAGGATCTCCTGAGTTCTGAGTAATCTGTGCTCCGGGAATTTTACCCTGCAAGGCATTGGTAATATTCACAGGCGTTACCTTCATCATGTTTTCCGACTCAAGAGTGGTCACCGCATTACCCAGTTTTCGGCGGGATTGTGTGACAGATGCACCAATGACCACCACCTGTTCCAGGTTGGTAGCATCTTCCTTCAGCGCAACGTCAATGGATTGATCTGACCCTGTCAATTCTACTCTTTCTGATCTGTATCCGATATAGCTAAATACCAGAACTTTTCCACTGGTATTTTCAGTTTTGATGGTGAAGGTTCCATCTAAATCAGTATTGGTACCTATGGTTGTGCCATCAATTTTTACATTGACACCTGGTAATGAAGAGCCACTTGCATCTTCAGTAACGGTACCTGTTATGGTGACAGATTGTGCAAACAGGAATTGTGCACAAAACACCATCAGCAGCGTAAGTAGTAAAGGATGTTTTCGTTTCATACTCTTAGAAAGTTTGGTTAAGGAAATATTATTCCTATAATTGAATAAATAATGTCGCTTAAAGACCAGGATGTTGCTTACTCATCCAGCCTGCCATGCTGCCTGATCAAAGAGAGGTGTTGGTTTTAATTTGCAATGCTAGGAATGAATGGTTTAATCAGGCATTTCTATAGTATAATCGCTGGTTTGATTGCAATAATGTTTGCAATAATGTGCAATGTATATGCATATATAAGGAATAAATACGTGTATTCACAATATTTTTTGCAATATTTTGCAATATTTTGGATTTTTATTAAATTGTAAACCTATTTTCACGATTATGTGATCGGATTTCCCTTTTATTTTTTTAAATTCAATGTTAGGATCAAAGTGCTAATTAAACCATGTTGAAAAAAGAAAGACAAGCGTTAATCTTAAGAGAAGTAAATCTTCACAACAAAGTACTTCATACCGACCTTAGCCAGCAATTGAATGTATCAGAGGATACCATTCGCCGTGATTTAGTGGAGCTGTCGGAGGAAGGCAAAGTGATGAAGGTCAGGGGCGGAGCCTTGTCAAAATCATTCCATGTATATTCCTATAAGAAAAGTGAAATTTACAAATACGAAGAAAAAACGTCCATTGCGCGGAAAGCGGTCACCTTGCTTTCTGATGGCATGTTGGTTTTAATCAGTGGAGGAACCACCAACCTTGAATTTGCCCGTATCTTACCACCTGAATTACAGGTAACTTTCTATACAGGTAGCCTGCCTACTGCCATGCAATTGGCAGAACATCCAGGCAGTGAAACCATTTTTATCGGTGGTCGAATTTCCAAAAATGCCAAAATAAGTACAGGAGGGGAGGTAATTAATACGCTGCATGGCATTCGCCCTGATATTTGCCTTATGGGGACTAACAGTATTGATTCCAGGGTAGGTTTAACCGATTCTGACTGGGAAGTCGTAGACGTAAAAAAGACGATGATCCAGATTTCCGAAAAAGTGGCGGTTTTATCTATTTCTGATAAATTGCAGAGCTCAAAAAAAATCAAGATCTGTGATATCAATGACGTGGATTATTTAATTACTGAGTTGTCTCCAAATGATCCATTGCTTGCTCCTTACCATGAAGCAAGCTTGAAAGTCCTTTAAATCCGCAGACACATTTGGTCCTTCTTTTGCTATTGGTAGGAATAAGTGGCAAGAAGTAATTCTTTGTTTAAATGGTTATACTTCCGTAATCTTTATCATCCCTGCCTTTCATTTGCAATCTCCAAAGATTTAGGCCATTCCACCTATCTCGTTATTTATCTTTCTTAATATTATTGTATGATATTGCATTGTTTATTGCAAATAATTGCAATTTTTTAAATATATTGCAATTAAAATTTCCACATGAATAAAGTTACTGAGCAAACTTCTCATTACCGGCACCTTGAGAAAATGTCCACTGATGAAGTTTTGGTGAATATCAATAAGGAAGACAAAACGGTTGCCTACGCTGTAGAAAAAGCAATTCCCAAGATTGGCCCATTGGTTGATATCATTATTTCGAAAATGAGGGAAGGGGGCCGGTTGTTTTACATCGGGGCCGGGACAAGTGGTCGACTTGGTATTCTTGATGCCTCCGAGTGTCCGCCTACCTTCGGGGTGCCAAATGACTGGGTCATCGGTTTAATTGCTGGAGGCGATAAAGCTATTCGAAAAGCGGTCGAATTTGCAGAGGACAGTCCAACTCAAGCCTGGGAAGATTTATCCAAATTTTTCATCAACGATCAGGATGTGGTCATTGGAATTGCTGCATCAGGAACTACGCCTTATGTTCTGGGTGGTTTGAAAACCTGTAGGGAAAAGGGGGTTGTTACCGGTTGTATTACTTGTAATCCTGATTCGCCGCTACTTCAACATGTTGATTTTCCCATTGAGGTTGTTGTTGGAGCGGAATTTGTTACTGGGAGCACCAGGATGAAAGCGGGGACTGCTCAGAAATTGGTTTTAAATATGATAAGTACAGCGGTTATGATTGGTATGGGCAGAGTATTGGATAATAAAATGGTGGATATGCAATTGAGCAATAATAAACTCGTGGACAGGGGTACGAAAATTTTGAAAAATGCATTACAGATCCCCTATGAAGAGGCTAAGGAATTATTAATGCAGAATGGCAGCGTCCGGAAGGCTATGGAGAAATATAAGAGTAAACCAGGTCAGTGATTAGCAAAATGTTAAACAATGTAGATTGAGAAAACAATCTTATTCAATACAATTCTATTAATCGTCCTCTTCAGCAATTCCAAGGTACTAAACCAAATATGCTGCAATGCTCATTCAGGTGATTCTGTAATCACCTGAATCTACATTTTAATGGAACCGGTTTATTCCGTATTTTCCATAACCTCTTGCCTCTGACAAATGTCATTGTTTTTCTAATATTTATAATTTACTTTAATAGGTTAATTAACAGACCCCATTTGACATTAATAGAATCACCATTTGGCACAGGTCGATTATTTTATTAAATGTCAATCCATAATGAGACCCTTAAAACACATTTCCCATCTGTTCGCAGCCTTGATCCTTAGTTTTTTAGTAATGGCCCCTTTTCAGTCCCTTGCCCAGGTTAACAAGGCACAAGCCATGGCTACCGCCAAGAAAAAAGGCTTTTCCTCAAATGACAAAACCTATCCATTCCGATTTTCTCCCGCTGGAGATCAGAAAATGGAATTTCAGGTTTACCCGACTACAGACCTTCTACATTTGAAACTGAAGTGGGAGGGTAGTGCCGGAGAAATAAAGGTCAGCATAATTGCGAGAAGTATCTATGACAAAAAATACCTGGCCATTGAGGGAAGAAGCCCTTTATATGTGACCCATTCATTTGAATCCAGCTCTACCAGACAAAAATTAAAATGGATAGTGGTAGTCGAAAATTTACATCCAGCCCTGACCGCAAGGGGAGTTGTCGCTATTCTGCCATCAAAGAATCTGGCCCAAGGTACAAAAGCGCAAAGACGACCATCAGGATCTCCCCAAAGCGGGGAAATGCTCCGAAGTGAATTCAATCAGCTTGATCGAAGTGACTGGGGAAGGTCCGTCAAAAATTACAAGTCTAACGGAGCTGTACAGATTGAGTATGAAAATGGTAATTACGTCCTCAGTGAATCAGGTACAACCCTCTTTTACGACGCCGGTAAGCACATTAGGTATAAGATTGTAACAAAGCGGAAAACAGGCCCACAGGTCATAGTAGCGGTCCAGCTTCCGGATGAACCACCGGCACCAGATCTTTTTACGGATGAAGCCAGAACCTGGCGGCGACTGGTAGAAGGATGGGTTTATGCTTACAATGAAGAATTATTGGATGAAATTAAAGTGCTGATGGATCAGGATGAGGACCTGATTGAAAAGTACATCGCTGTGGAAAGAAAGCAGGACAAAAAATTTTTTGAATTACTTCAATTCCGGTCAGCCGTAATCAAAAACCTCCGTGAAATTTATGGAGAGTGAATACGAAGTCGAACCAATTAAATAAATGAATTATGACTAATCTGCCTAAACCCTTATTTATGGTAATATTTCTTTTTTTGGGACCTGCACTTTTTTGTCAGGAAAATGAAAACCTGATGGATCAGGAAAAAAAGGAAGCCATATCTGCATTTTTGGATACCTTTCAAGTGGAGAGTTCTATTTTGCCGGATACCCTCAAGGAGGGGTATAAAAATGACAGTACGGTCCTGGCGAAATATTACGAATCACTCACTCAATATTTCAACTACAGGATTTCCGGTTACAAGCACCGGGAGAGAGTCTTTTCCTGGCAATTGTTTTCCTCCAAGGTCATTTTTTTCAGTGTATTATTTCTTTTGATCGTTGGAGTGTATTTCTCCTACCTACAGTTTAGGAAAGCCATGAAGGGAGATTCATCGGAAGCTTTATCTACAGACCTGGAAGCATCAACTACAGGCTTTAAGGTCAGTTCCCCGGTCTTAGGGGTTATCATACTCGTTATTTCCTTGATTTTCTTTTATTTATACTTGGTGTATATCTATCCGATTCGGGAGATTTTTTAGGCCGTTCTGGTAAGTGTTTAATTGATTTTCTTTTTGATTTTTAAAAATTGAGAAATGAAAAAAAGTTGTTTTATCTGGATGGTTTTAATGTTGTCTGTATCAAATATTCAATATGCCCAGGAAAGAACTTGCTGTGTAAGAGACATTGGTGTCGGACTTGACATTCCCATGCCTCAGGGACAGCAACACTCTCAGGAAATGTTTATCTGGGCAGGTTTTTTATCCCCGGTGATCAAAAGTTATTTCTCTACACAGACAGAACCCATTTTGCACGAAAACGGAGCGGTAATCGGGTTTAGAGATGTAGATTGTGAACCGCCAATAGATGTATTTTTTATTGATTCCAAAGCGGTTGAAAGGCTTAATAAACTGGTTGATGAGATTATAAAGTTGTCGGATGAAGATTATGTGGCTGAAGTTATGAAAGAAGGTATGGTGGAGGGAGCCGACTACATTTTTCGGCCAAACCTTGAGGTGTTAAATCCGGAATTAGATGCTCTTAATGGAGATATTATGGGAGAATGGAGATTGACCATGGATTTGTATGACCCTCATCATAGGGAACTTGTAAGATCTGCTCAAACATCCTGGATGGTTGATAATGATGGTGATCAATCTGCAAAAAATCAAAAAAAATCATTAAAGGGTTTAGCTGATCATTTTAACCCCATCCAAAGAACGCTTTATGATTATGAACGCCCTCCGTTATCGGTAAAAATTACCACTGAAGAGGAAGAGATTGAATCAGGAGAAAAAATGATGATTTATCTTGATGATATTTTTCATGTGAATAATACTCTTCCCCAGGGTTGGCAATACCTGGCAATAAAATTGAGCCATGGTGAATTATTAAACATTGCACCATCACCTTGTTCTGAGGAACCCAGGACGTGGGTGGTCCCGATAGAGGCATTGGAACCATTAGTCTATAAGGCTCCTGAAGGTTGTAAAAATGAAAAAGTAACGATAGAGGTATATAATACCTGTAAGTTCACACTTGGCCAGAAACCTTGTTCTAAAGAACTGATAGGAACCGGGGAATTTGATGTTATTTGTTCAGATGCCAATCTCAATATTAAATATGAAGGTAATTTTTCGGGACCCTTGACATTCAGGATAAATTACGATGCTGATATCCCTTTAAAAGTTGATAAAAATAAAGATGTAGCTGGGACAGGAATTTCAATGGTAAATATGTCAGTTTTGAATGCAGGGATTGCCTATGATGTGACTGGAACCGAAAACTGGTATATTGAAGGAGAGCTTGTTAAAAAAGATGAAGACCTCACAGTTTTTCAGCACTCCGGTGAAAAAAGAGGTGTGGATTGGGTGATTTCAGGAGGAACGGCGCGCGTTATCTATCGAGGTACTTTAAAAGCAGATCAGGCAGGAAATGTGGTCGAAAAGATGGTAGTTTGTGCGGATGGAGATTGTGTCGAAGTGGCAATGTCCGGTCTTGTCCCCTTTCAACCTGTAGAATTCCCCTACAGCACCTCGATTAATTGGGAAGAAGGAGCTACAAAGAGAATCACCGGAAATCAGGATGGTCTGAGTTGGGTGGTTGATTTGACGCTTACTTTTGAAAAAAATGATATCGAGAAAAGAATGTATGCGATATTAAGTTCTATCCCTACGTTTCCATTCTTTTTCTTTGGCTTTTTAAGTTAACTGTCCATGGTTCGAAAAATTTCAAAATCACACTTGTAAAAAATAAAGCCTTCATTGTATGAAAAATCCCCTCCCGGAATTATGAAGGTATCTTGCCGTATGATTCCCACCAACCAAATGGTCATGCTTGAAGCTACCTAATAGTCTAATAGCTCGGGGGTAATTAACCCGGTGAAATGGTATTCATTTGACCATATTACGGAACCGGGTCATGCAGGATCCACTCAAAATGAGAAAAACAGGTATTTCTACTCTTTTTTATTTTCTAAAAATAATTTATATTTGCATCGGTGTGAGTAATTGTTGTTTTATTTTGTATATTAACCTATTATTAAAATTTAACATTGTTTCTGTCTTAATGTACCAAAAAAATACCAAAGGGTTTAAATCTGAAATAACCATTACTGCTCATTAATTTTCCCTCCTTAGTCAATTCCTACAGTAAAAAGTTGAATGTCATTTTAATTCCTGTGAACATGGGTTACAAAGGCTAATAATCCCCCCTTGATGCTTAATAAAATTTTTTGATCAATGTAGTTTCCGAAAGGAATTCATTGATCAGTCTTGCTATTTTTTTAACCATAACTCAAAATCTGTAATTAAAATGGAACATTTTAAACAATTAGAAAAGGTACTAAAACTACCTCTCAGACGATTTTTGCTTTTGACCATTTTGTCAATAAGCAGTATGTTCATCGGCGTGCAAGAAGCATCTGCCCATGCAACACAGGTTGGGTATTGTGTACTGAATAACGGCCTGGTCCGTGTTTACATCGAGCATTGGCATGGTGATCTGAGCCAGAACAACCTTAATAATAATGGTATTGCATTATCAATTACCTCTTCAGGTGGAACTACGACCATTCCAAATCTAGATCCTGATGGTTTTTATAATAATACCACAGTAAACAATCTTCCGGGTTGTGGACCTAACTTAAACATAGTATCTGCATGTCCGGGGACTGGATTTGGAAGTGCCAATTTTCATAATGACTGGGTTTATTATGATTTCCCTCCACTTGCCTGTGGAGAGCAAATCTCCATAACCATTAATGCAGGAAATACGGTGCTTTTAACAGAGGCCTGTGGTTCTTTGTATCCGGCAACCATCAACGCAACCTTCTTTGATTCCGGAGGCCCAGTGGTTTCTTGTCCGTCAGATGTCAATGTAACCAATTGCGGGCCAACGGTGGTTAATTACCCTCCGGCAACAGTGGTTGATGATTGCGACCCTAATCCAACAATCACCGGCTACAGTCATCCCTCCGGATCGACTTTTCCGCAGGGGTCAACACAAGTCACAGTTTCGGCACTGGATAATTTGAACCAGGTGGGAACCTGTAGTTTCAATGTGAATATTAATGAGCCACCCGGAGGTTGTTGTCCAGCGAGTTTACAATTGTCAGGGGCAACTACCTTACCTACATGCCCCGGAGATAGCGATGGAGCAATTGCTCTCTCCGTAGGAGATGGAACTGCTCCGTATAGTTTTTCATGGTCAAACGGGGCCACTTCCCAAAATTTATCAGGGCTTGCTGCTGGATCCTACACTGTTGATGTAACCGATGCCAATGGTTGTACCGATATGTTAACTGTAAACCTTCCTGATGGCGTTGACAATACAGATCCGAATGTTGCCTGCCAGGATATTACGGTTTATCTCAATGACCAGGGAGTGGCTAGTGTTGGTGCCGGTGAAGTGGATGGTGGAACTTCTGACAATTGCGTTGATTTTACTTTAGACCTGTCAGGCCAAACTTCCTTTGATTGTAGTGACCTTGATAATACCTACACCGTTACCCTCACAGCCACGGATGGTAGTGGAAATTCAAGTTCCTGTACGGCGCAGGTAACGGTTTCGGATGATACATTACCAGATGATGATTGCGATGGCTTTTCCAACATCTGCGATGTATGCGATGGAGGTGACGATAACGGACCTTGTAATGCAACAAGCTTCCCGGGCGTTGCAAACATTCCTGGATACTGGCTTTGTCATCCAAATGGCCATAAGGTTAGTATGTGTCACAATGGAAATACCATTTGTGTAAGCTTTAATGCAGTTCAGGCTCACCTAAACCATGGTGATTTCCTCGGCCCTTGCAGCTCATGTGATACTGAAGGATTCGCAGCATCTGTGAATAGCGGAAACACCATTGAATCAATAGGAAATTCTGTTCCATTGAAAGTATTCCCAAATCCCGCCAATGGTGAAGTGAATATTCATATTGAGGATGTAGAATTCAAGACGACATTGACCATTTTCGATATCCACGGAAGGATTGTCTGGCAATTTGAAACCGAACCAGGGCAGGTTAGAAGTATTGTTGATATTTCAGGCCAGCAGTTTGAAAGCGGTATTTATACCGTACTGGCATCGAATGAAAATGGAAGCCAATCTCAACGATTAGTGGTTATTAAATAATGATTAGGGTCTTTCCAGATCATTGATGATCCGCAATAATTGGGCCGATACCACCGAGTTGGGTGTCGGCCCATTATTATTTTTGATCAGACCAGGTTGAATAAAATCTAAAATAAGAAGCCCTAAAACGAAATAGTCTTGATTTTTCAAATCATAAATTTTGTCCTGCAGCAAGAAATAATTGATACATTTCCTTACCTCTGTGTACCTGGTTTCAAAGCCATTATTGTAGTTTTAAGCTGATGCTAACAAATATTTCGACCAATCTATTGAACAATAAAACAGGATCACCAGTATGAAAAACTCAAAAAATATCATCGTGCTTTGCGATGGCACCTCCAATCATGCAAGTGTTTATAGTGAGACCAATGTGGTCAGAATAGCCGAGCGACTGGACAAAACCATTGATGCCAATGGCAGGCGTCAAATTGTATTCTATGATCCTGGCCTGGGTACGGAAAACGCCCCCGGAGCATTCACTATTGTCGGCAGGACCATTTCTAAAATTCTTGGGCTCGCATTTGGTTACGGCCTTTCAAAGAACCTCGCTGACGCTTATACCTTTCTCATGCAAAACTATGAGCCGGGCGACCGTATCTACATTTTTGGGTTTAGCCGCGGAGCCTATACTGCCCGGGCTCTCACAGGCCTGCTGGGACGTATCGGACTTATGGATCAAGGTTGTTATTCGCTGATTCCTTACGCCATCAGGTATTACCATAAAGGCAATGATCACCAGCTGAATTTTTTCAAAAAGAGATTCTCCAGGACCTATACCCTTAAATGGTCTGAAGTTATTCCGGATATAGAAAAAATTTCTCTGAATAAAATAAAGGACAAACCTTCCAGGGGCGTGATCCCTGTCCACTTTTTGGGGGTTTGGGACACCGTGAAGTCGGTCGGTATTCTACGATTTCAGGTTACTTTACCTGACACAGATTGGCTGCCCAATATGATCAACGGGCGACATGCGGTGGCCAAAGACGAAAAACGAAGTCAGTACAAGCCTGAACTTTGGTTTGCTGATACCAATGAAAAACATGACGAAGAAAAGGCGAAAAGAAAACGAAACCTGCAGACTTGTCTTCATCAGGATGTAAAAACCGAATGGTTCCGGGGAGTGCATGCTGACGTTGGAGGCGGTTATGGACTTTCGGGGAAACTGGAGAAAAAAGTGATCGACCTCAGGAAAAAAATTGACGATATCAACTGGGACAAACTCCCCAATGCGCCGGAATCTTTAAAAGAAAAATTGAAGGAGCAAAAAAGAATGCTTGAGGAGCGAATAGATGCATTGAAATCACTTGAAGAAAACGAAATTGCCCTGGCATTTAAACCGCTCAAATGGATGACAGAAGCGGCGGCCGCACACGGTTTATTATTCGACCAAAAGGAAATTAAGGGTGATGATGAGAAAATAGATAATCCTGATGCAAAGATTCATAATCCGCTGTTGCCGTTTTGGTGGATGCTTGGGTGGAAACAGAGGAATTATGAAGAGGGGGCAGGTAGGTGAATTAGTAATTACTGAGTTGAATTAATATAATCATCTCCAATTTAGCTATCTTCCCGATCAGGTAAAACACCCCGTACGTGATTCCTGAACTTCTCATCAAATACCGATGGGCGCTGATCGCCATTTTGATGGCCGCTCTGGCCTGGGCAGTCTATCTGCTCCCTGGTACCCGTATCAGCCAAAACTTCTCCACCTACTTCCCGGATGAAGATCCCGATCTGGAGCTATACCATAAAATGATCGCCGAACTGGGCGATGAGGATAACCTGCTCAGCGTGGTGGTCAATAAGAAAAGCACCATTTTCGATTCCATCTTCCTGAAAAAATTCCACCAATTCACCCATGCTGCCCGGGAATTACCCCACGTGGCTAATGCACATTCGCTGACCACCTTGAATGAACCTCGGAAAACACCCTTCGGAGTGCTTACAGATCCCTTGATTCATTTCGAAAATCCGGAAAGTTACACCTCTGACAGTCTACGACTCATTAGAGATAATCGCATTAAGGGCCGATTGTTTAGCAAAGACTTCCAATCCCTCGTGGTCATTCTGGAATTTGAAAAAGAACTAAGTAGCAACCTGAGTGAACCCATCATTTCTTCCATCGAAGAACTGTCAATGATTTTTGGCTTTGAAATCCATATGATGGGCAGAAAGTACTTCGAAGTGACCTACAACCGCATTTCCAATAAAGAATTGAAAAAGAGTTTGGCACTTTGCCTTGGTTTGATGATTCTAATGTTGGGATTTTTATATAGGTCTGTGTGGGCGGTGGTGCTGCCGGTGTTGGTTTTTGTGTTCTCGGTGATCTTGTTTTTGGGATTTTTGGTGTGGATCGATCATCCGCTGGATTCAATGACCAATCTGGCGCCTACCATATTATTGATCGTCAGTATCTCGGATGTCATTCACTTTTTCTCCAAATATGAATCGCGGATTAAAGCGGGGGATGATAAACAAACGGCACTTACGATCACGATCCAAAAGATCGGCCTGGCACTTATTTTAACCTCTTTCACAACCGCAATAGGGTTTCTTACATTAATGACCTCCAGCCTGCCGAATATGCGCAAATTCGGGGTGGAAATAGCCGCGGGTGTAGTTATTACCTTTTTGGTTACTATGATCCTGGTGCCCTTTGTGCTACATGCCATTTCCAAAGATTCCATACACCTGCGCACCGATTGGTTTCACTGGTGGGAGAGGAGGGCTGCGGCTATTTGGAGAATAATAAATAGCCGCCCACAGTGGATCATTCGGACGGTTTTACTATTAGTTGCGATAAGTGCTTTTGGATTGACTCGGATCAATACCAATAATTTTTTCAACAGTTCCGTACCCAAAGGTCATACATTCAATCAGGCGGTCGATTTTTGTGAAGAACATCTGGCAGGGGTGCGGACTTTTGAAATAGCATTGCTACCTAAAAGGGGGTTGACCCTGAATGATATCAATGTCCTGAAGGAGGTTGAAAAACTTCATACCTATATCGATTCCTTACCATTAGTGAATGCAGTTGTTTCGCCCGTTACGTATTATCAAACACTCAATCGCTCATGGCATGGTGGTAATGAAAATAAATACGTTCTGCCAGAAAATCAACAGGAAATCAATCGCCTCGAACGACGCTTTGAAAAGTCCGGAAATTCAGCTTTTCAAACAGTAGTTAATCAGAAAAAAAGTTTTGGGAAAATCTCCGGCCGGATGAATGATATCGGACGGCAGAAAGTCTACGATTTGAACGATCAGGTACAAGTCTGGATAGATGAAAATATGGATAAAGCACTGCTGGATGTACGCATAATCGGGGCTTCAGCAATGGCTGATAAAATACAGGAACATGCTATCCGGAATATGTTTACCGGTTTGGGGTGGGCACTTTTAGTGGTAAGCCTGTTAATCTTTTTGCTTTATCGGGATTGGAAAATTGTACTGGTCGTCCTGGCGGTTAATGTACTTCCATTACTCATCACCGGAGCTATTATGGCTCTTTTGGGACTAGAATTGAAGTTTGGAACTTCCATTATTTTCACCATTGGATTTGTGATCGCCGTAGATGATACCATTCACTTCATTGGTCGATACCTGAGAGAAAGGGCAGATCAATCCGTGGAGGCGGCCTGCAAAACTACCATACTCGAAACCGGCCGGGCCATGCTGCTCACTTCTATTGTGCTTTTCTTCGGATTTGCCCAACTGATCACTTCAGGGTTCCAGGAAGCTAAATCTGTAGGAATTCTGGTCAGTATTATGCTGGTATTTGCGCTTTTAGTAGATTTGTTTGTGGCGCCATTATTGATTTTGAGGTTGAAAGACAGATAGATAAATCACTCTGGAAATGAGAAAGTAGCTATGGGTGGGAGTTTGGTAGGCGGCAGTGAGAGATATTCAACCCACTTTGGGGTTGTTTATATTCTTTCTTTTAGCACAGCATTGTATACTGTGTTAAAGGATTAATCCCCGTTGGGGATTGGCAATTAGTTTTCCATAATTGGAAATCTCTAATTAGGATTTCAAAAATTCCTGAAGGGAATCAATATTAATAACAATGGATCCTAAATCCATTGAACTAAAAACTGCCAAAACAACCCCGAAGTGGGTTGAATAAAACTTGAAAAAAATAAAACCAATGTTCAGCAGCACTACTTACACAGACAGACAGCAAAAATTACTCAACCAGGTAAATTCCGGCATCATACTCATTCCCGGTAATGATGAAAGTCCGATGAATTATACCGACAATCCTTACTACTTCCGGCAGGATAGTACCTTCCTGTATTTCTTTGGCATTAAAAGACCGGGATTGGTTGCCTTGTTGGATACCGGTGATGGTTCAGTTACCATTTATGGGGATGATTTTACAGTGGAGGATGTGGTGTGGATGGGCAACTTACCAACCATTGCCGATCAGGCAGCACTTTGCGGTGTTGAAAAAACCGGCAGTTTAAAAGATCTCGCCAACCGGATAAAAAAAGCTTTGAAAGATCATGAGCAAATCCATTTCATTCCTCAATATCGGCATCACAATGTCCTCAAGCTGATGAAATTGACAGGGTGGAATGCTGAACAAATTGAAAAGGGGGCCTCCGTAGAACTTATCAATGCCGTCGCAGCCCAACGCATCTATAAATCTGATGAAGAAATTACCGAAATTGAAAAAGGTGTTGATACGACCATAGATATGCATGTCACCGCCATGAAAATGCTCAGGCCGGGAATGAATGAGCTGGATATAGTGGTGGAAATTGAAAAAATTGCCCGGGCTACCGGAGGAAATATTTCATTTCCGACCATTGCTACCATAAACGGACAAACCCTGCACAACCACTACCATGGCAATACAGTTGAAGAAGGGCAATTGTTCCTGCTTGACTGTGGAGCAGAAACTCCCATGGGATATGCAGGGGATCTTTCCAGTACCTTTCCGGTTAGCAAGACCTTTACCAGTTTGCAAAAAGACATCTTCAATATTGTGCTGAAATCACATTATGCCAGTGTGGATCTATTGAAACCCGGTGTGACCAATAAGGAAGTACACCTTGCCGCCTGCCTTGCCATAACTGAAGGCCTGAAAGGAATGGGGTTGATGAAAGGAAATCCTGAAGATGCTGTGGAAGCCGGAGCTCATGCCCTGTTTTTTCCCTGCGGAACGGGTCATATGATGGGGCTCGATATTCATGACATGGAAAACCTTGGTGAGGTATATGTCGGCTACGATGGCGAACCCAAAAGTACCCAGTTTGGCCTGAAGTCCCTTCGATTGGGCAGAGCTCTCGAACCTGGTTTCGTACTCACTATCGAGCCGGGTATTTATTTTATACCTGAACTTACCGACCAGTGGCGAGCGGAAAATAAATTCACCGATTTCCTCAATTACGATGAAATCGATAAGTTCAGAAATTTTGGAGGTATTCGTAATGAAGAGAATTACCTGATTACTGCTGATGGCCATAAATTGCTGGGGAATAAAAAGAAACCGATGACGGTGGAAGAGGTGGAAGAATTGAGGTCATAGGTTGACTTTTCAATGAACTTTAGCATTTTTTTGGTTTAGCCCTTGATTTTCCTCGCTGGCGGGAAACACATCAAATTAGAATAAATTAATGCCAGAGGCATGACATATTATTGCATGGTACGCAAGTGCCATGTAATAATGCAAAATAAACCCAGTTCCATAGGAACGGCATAAATAGGCTCATGACCAATGAATTGTGCCGTTCCTATGGAACTGGGAATTTCTCAATTCATAGCAAGGCACTGGCGTACCATGCTATGAGATGCCGTCTCTCTGAGACTGGATTTTCGTAAAAACACCACTAATTTGACG
>QQUB01000461.1 GCA_008501835.1 Bacteroidota bacterium | reverse complement strand
GGTCAGTGACAAATTGGAAGGCCAGAAGGGAATAACAGCCAACAGACTGAATGAGAAATGCCAGCCGACTGATGAGAGGCGGTACGCTGGCATATCCCATTGCAGGATGCAGTCCGAGTGAAAAATACAATAATTCGTCGCGGTGATATTCAAAATTGCCGTAAACGGCGAGGTGGATAATTACGTTGAATAATGCCAACGCGTAAATCCAAAAACTGGTGTTCTTCAGTATTTTCATAACCCGCAGAGTTTTGGTGTTTACCGCGGGCTCCTGAATTCACATTAAACAAATCGCTCACCGTGCTGAGAAGCATCCAATCCTCTCTCTTCCTGGCTTTCAGTTACCCTAAGTGGTACAATCAGATCAACGACCTTATACAGGAGCCAACTTCCCCCAAAGGTAAACACTGCCACGATAACCAGGGCGATCATATGATAAATAAACGTAGTTGTCTCACCATAGATCAGGCCTACCTCTTTGGCAAAAACAGCAGTCAGGATCATCCCCACTATTCCACCAACACCATGACTGGGAAATACATCAAGCGTATCGTCCAGGTCTGATTTGTTTTTCAGGTGGATGGCAAAGTTGCTGGTTATGGCTGCAACGAATCCAATGAAAATACTCTGTCCGATAGTGACAAATCCTGCTGCTGGAGTAATGGCTACCAATCCTACGATGGCTCCGATACAGGCTCCCAGGGCAGACATTTTTCTGTCGAAGAAACGCTCGTAAAAGATCCAGGTGATCATGGCAGAAGCGGAAGCCAGGTTTGTATTGGCAAATGCGATTACGGCATCCTCATTGGCTCCCAGGGCTGACCCGGAATTAAATCCAAACCAACCGAACCACAATAAACCGGTTCCTAAAATGATAAACGGGACATTCGCCGGATCATGAGATTCCTCTTTTCGTTTGCCCAGGAAAAATGCACCGGCCAATGCAGCAAATCCTGCAGACATATGCACTACGGTACCTCCGGCAAAATCAAGAACACCCCAGTTCCTCAAAAGTCCATCAGGATGCCAGGTCATATGTGCCAATGGTGCATAAATCACAAGAGAAAACAACGTTATAAACAAGATGTAACTACGAAACCGCACTCTTTCCGCAAAACTACCGGTGATCAAAGCCGGAGTAATAATGGCGAACTTAAGTTGAAATAATGCAAACAGCAAAAACGGAATTGTAGAGGAAAAATCCGGATTTGGACTGACCGTTACATCTCTGAAATTGAAATAAGTCAATGGGTTTCCTATTATCCCTCCTATACTGTCTCCAAATGCAAGGCTAAATCCAACCACTACCCAAAGTACACTGATCACCCCCAGAGCCACAAAGCTTTGCATCAAGGTGGAGATCACATTTTTTCGATTGACCATTCCTCCATAGAAAAACGCCAGTCCTGGAGTCATCAATAAAACAAATGCACTGGCTACGATCATCCAGGCAGTATCTCCGGAATCAATTCCTTCAGTATTTTCAAGAAACTTGTATTCTGTTCCCAATAACAAAGCAACTAAAACCAGAATCGTCAAAACGATAAAGTTCATTTTCTTTCCCATGTTCAAAATTGAGTTTTGTTAGAAATAATGTCATGTGTGGCATACCAATGACGGAATGCACATTAGGTGAAAAATGTTAAAATTTGATCTGGTTTAACCCGGTAGGAAAGCCAAGAGGTGTACCTCTTTTAATTATAATCTGGTTGGAAAAAACAGGTTGGGTATGAAAAATTACGGACTAAAAATATTATTATTTTGGGAAACTGAAAAAGACCCAATTCATAATTTGAGCTTTTTTTACAATGGCTAAGGTTGTTTTTGTCAACCTTATTCAAGGAAATCTAAAGGGTATAAAATTTGTGTCATCCTGGCACTTCATGCTGCGGACAGGTTCGCGAATTTTTTAATCCTAATTTCCAAACGCTCGTGGGAGTTACATCTTTAGTATTTTAGTTAAAAAAGTTTCACTAGAGTGTTCTGAGACTAATAATGTTCTGTAATACAGTTATTTGTGACATTGCTTAATAGCGCCTCAAGCCGGCTGGGCTTTTCATTTTGGCATTGCCCCAAAACGAAACAAAAACTCTAGAAAATCTAAACTCCTCCGTCAACTCTGAGGAGCAACGCGACGATCACCGAAGGTAAACAGCAAGATTTTCGGGCAGCCGCCACCAAAATACACGTGTACGATTCTTTACCTATCCGCGGTAATCACACAACCGTTTCATAAACAACCTATTATAAAAAACCCCGAATTTTAGCCTTGGCCAAAATTCGGGGTAAGTCATGTTTGTTTATTTATCTTATGTCCTCTAGTCTACTAAATCACAAGTAATAAAAATTCATCATTCCTTGCAAAGTAGATTTCTCAGACTTCGGACTGCAGACTGTCTACTGAAGACTGCCGACTGATCTACTCCACCCAGTCAGCTACAAAAACATTGGTTGCTCTTGTTCCTCCGTTGTTACGGTTAGAAGAAAATGCCACTTTCTTGCCGTCTGGTGAGAACACGAGGAAAGCATCAAAAGCCGTATCAAAGGAGATCTGCTCAAGGCCTGACCCATCTACGTTGATCATATACAGGTTGAACGGGAAGCCTCTTTCACTTGCATGGTTAGAACAGAAAATGATTTTCTCGCCGGAAGGATGCATATAAGGAGCCCAGTTCGCATTACCCAGGTCAGTAATTTGAGTAAGTTCACTACCGTCTACATTACACATGAACAACTCCATTTCTGTTGGCTGCACCAATCCTTCTGCTAATAAGTCTTTATAAGTTTTGATTTCTTCATCCGTTTGAGGACGAGAAGCTCTGAAGATCAGTTTCTTACCGTCTGGGGTAAAAAATGCACCTCCGTCGTATCCCAAACCATCTGTCACCTGCTGAACGTTGGAACCATCGATATCCATGGTGAATAATTCGAGGTCACCGGTACGCATTGAAGTAAATACGATTTTATCACCCTGTGGAGACAAAGTAGGCTCTGCATCGTATCCCGGGGTATCTGTCAACTTAGTCACCAGGTTTCCATCAAGATCAGAAACATAAATATCAAAGCTATCATAGATTGGCCAGACATATTTGTTATCCTCACGTGGAGCAGGCTCCGGTGGGCAATTATCATCTGCTTCGTGAGTTGAAGCATAAATGATAGTAGAATCACCTGGCATAAAGTAAGCACATGTGGTACGTCCTTTACCCGTACTTACCAATGGAGCAATATCTCCTTCATATCCGGTGATAGGCATGTAATAAATCTGGTCACAATCTGCACCCCAGGCTGGATTTTTGGCCTGGAACGAAAGCATTTTGCTATCAAAGCTGAAATAGGCTTCAGCGTTGTCACCACCAAAAGTGAGCTGGCGAACGTTTTTAAAGTGCTTCTCTCCTTCCAGTCTAAGGCTGTCAACAATCTCTTCAGTTTCTTCATTCCCAGCCTCTTCCGCTGGCTTTTGAGCTGAATCCTGACAAGCCTGAAAAGCAAAAATTGCAAGTATCAGTAGTAATAAGTAATTCTTCATTATGGTGATATTTTTTAAATTTTTGCAAAAATAGAATTCCCCTCTCCTTTTTCAGCATAAGGAAGTCAAAGATTTGTCAAAAAAGAAATACTAATTCTCTCAGAATTAGTATTTCTGCAGCAAAAGCACCCGAAAATGATCCATTATCTAAACAATCAAAAGCCAGCAGCCTGAAGACTGAAGACTGCGGACTGAAGACTGAGAACTGAAGACTGTCGACTGAGAACTGTAGACTGTGTACTAAAAACTAATCCGGTTCAGCAGATTCATTAATATCTCCAATCTTATACCCTGTAAAATCTAAAGGAATTCCAGTCCCGGCAACAAAAATATAGGTTCGTGCA
>QQUB01000335.1 GCA_008501835.1 Bacteroidota bacterium | reverse complement strand
GTCGTTATTCTGTATTGATGCAGGATGCTTTTCCGGATTTGGAAAAAAAGTATCTCGATGTTGTTGGTGAGAATGCAGGGAGCCGTGTGTATGTTGTGGTTGAGGGAGAGCTTCAGCCCAAGCCTGCGGGTGAGGAAGGTCATTTCAGGGGGTCGCTCAAGGTGTCTAAGGTACATAGTGTGAACGAAGGAAGAGGCTGTAACTCTATCGTTTCCAAGATGGGGGGAATGTTCGCTTCTTTTGAGGGCGTTGCAACCTTTAAACTTTGTAATAACGGTCAGACCTACTCCATTTTGAACGAAGGTGCCTTCAAATCCATGGAAGAAGGGTACAAAAAACTGATGGAAGAAGGCAAAATGGTTTATGCTGAAATTTATGGCTATCGTAAACCCATTCCTGCTGAACAGGGAGGTACGAGTAAAACCGGAATGGTCGTTACCCGACTGGTAGGGTTTGATAGAAGTTTTTCGTGTGAGTAAAAAACGGTTGACGGTAGACGGAATACGGTAGACGGAATACGGTTGACGGAATACGGCCTACGGTAGACGGAATACGGTTAACGGGTTAAATTACAGGTAGTTTACAGACTGTAGACTGAAGACTGGGGACTGTTTAAACGAGGTCGAACAAATTCCGTACTCCGATATCTCTTGATTTATTAAAACCTTCTGCATACTCGAATCCTGCGTGGCGACCGTAAGTTCTTGCTTTGCTGCGCAGGAATTCCAGGAAGTCGGCTCCCGAGATTGGGGAGCTTTCCTCTTTTTCGTATTCTTTGGCATCCGGAGCGAAAAATTGTGACCGGAAGGCCAATACAAGTTCCATCTTTTTATCAATGAAATTGGATATGTCCACTACAAAATCCGGTGTCCGGTTGTGGTCCTGGATGTAGTGGTAAAGTGCGTCAGGGCGCCACTTTTGTTGGAGGTTTCCATCATCATCCTTGGTTTCGATTTTGCTAAGACCTGAATAGAAGCAGGCGTCGGCTACCAATTTGGCGGCACGACCGTGGTCAGGGTGGCGGTCGGACAGGGCGTTGGCCAAAACGATTTCCGGTTGACTGGCCCGGATCACCCTGATTATTTTTTGGATATTTTCCGGAGAGTATTGAAAAAAGCCATCAGCCATATTCACGTTGACCCTGAATTCAGCGCCCATGAGGCGGGCTGCATCAGCAGCTTCTTTATCTCGGATCTCTGCGCTGCCACGGGTGCCCAGTTCGCCGCGGGTAAGATCAAGCAGGCCAACTGTTTTTCCCTGGGCAATGTGAGCAAGTAATGTGCCTGAACAGCTGAGTTCTACGTCGTCCGGATGTACCCCTATGGCTAGAATGTCTACTTTTTTCATGATCTTGTTGCTGGTTACTAGTTACTGGTTGCCAGTTGAAAAAATATTATTTCTTCGAGAAATAGTATTTTTGGAAAACAATGCAAAGGAAATAATGTTTCCTTACATTATTACCATTTTTTAATAAATATGAAACCTTACTTACCGATTGATTGTGGTTATTATGATGAACTGGAAGCTCTGGCAACCTTGAGGGCTGAAGCGGAAGTCATTTATGAGAATGAAACCGGAGAGCCGCAGTCCGTTACCTCAACGATTAAGGATTTTTTCATCAACAATAAGGTTGAATATATGTTGCTTGCCAACGACATGGAAATTCGGTTGGATACCATCGTCTCGGTGAATGGCAAGGAACGTCCCGGAGCGGGGTGTGAGATTTAGAGTTGCGAGTGGCGAGTTACGTGTTACGAGTTTCAGTTGTTCCAAGAGTTCGGAGAGTTCAAGTTGTTCAAAGAGTTCAAGTTGTTCCAGGGGTTTCATAACTTTCCAGCAGTTTTTTTTGCACTCATCACACATCACTCTGCACCATGCACTTTGCACCTACTCTTCCTCCACAACCGATTAATATGAGGATACATTCGATTTTTAACCGCTAGGACGCCAAGTAGCGCCAGGTTCGCTAGGAGAGTTTTGAAAAAATTGGACTTTTAATAAAAAGCATCAAGGAATTTTATTTCTAAATTTTGCACTCTGCCCTCTGCACCATGCACTTCCCTTAAGTTTTTCCTTCGAGACAAGGTGTCGCCTTTCTTCCCTCGTTGCCACCCAAAGGCAAAACCTTGAGAAGTTTAAATGATAATTCTGCACTCATCACTCATCACCATGCATTATGCACTTTGCACTTTAATCAAGTGAAATCCCCAAATGGTCTTCATTCGCCAGTTTTGCAACAGCCAGGGCTAATTTTTTGATGATGGTATTCATATTTTGCATGTCTAAATGTTCTACTTCGTCTTCAGTGTGGTGGTAGTATTTGTAATTGGTGAAGTCGAAGGTACTTATTGTATGTGCCGGAATGTTCAACTGTTTGAAAAATGGATAATTATCGGAGCGGTAGAATAGGGCATAGCGGGTTTCGGTTTCCAGGAACTGGATGAATTCTTCTCCGGCCAGGGTATTTAACCGGGTGGCCATATTGGATTTTTTAAAACCGGTCAGGTAAACTTTTTCAGGAGACTCCGTCAACTGGATGCCAACCATTTCTACATTGATGACACATGCTGGTGCTTTTCCTGCTTTGGAAAGTTTTTCTGCCAGGTGTGCCGATCCCTGTGTTCCTTTTTCTTCTGCTGAGAATAGTGCAACAATAACACTTCTGCGAGGTTTGAATTTGGCAACAGCTGAGGCGATTTGCATCACGGTTGTCACCCCACTGGCATTGTCGTTGGCTCCATTGTAGATCATGTCATCAGAATTGTCGATCATTCCGAGGTGGTCATAATGTGCGCCGATGAGGATGTATTCAGAACTCAGATTTTTATCGGTACCGGGAATGATTCCTACTACGTTATCTGTTTTTTCATTCCCAGCAGTAAAATTATCCCGAAAACTGTTGCCAAACATTGGGTCAACTCCCGATTCCCTGAGATATGTTTCTATGTAAACCGCTGCCTTTTCAATGCCAAAGGTGCCCACATTTCTGCCTTGCATTTCATCAGCGGACAGGGTGGTGATCAATTCTTTTGTCTCCTCCAGAGGCAGCAATTTTTCAATACTTTCGGAAGTCAGGTTTTTGGAGGAATTGCATCCCGCCAGAAAAATTATGAAAAGGCATGGTAAAATGACCCTGGAACAGAATCCTGGTGCGAATAAGGTCACACTTTTATCAGTGAGGATAAAATCTTTAACTTTCAAAAAATAAATAATCATGAATTCAGCAATTCGAAGTGTTCTTGTTTGATGAGTTTTTGCTTAAATCGATCGTTGAAAAATTTACCTTTCCGGAGCCATTGACCAAACTCAGGATCCAGCCCACTTATTGCATAATAGAATATCAGCAATAACTCATAGGTCGATAAAACAGATTTGAAAATACCCAGGAAAAAAGATTGTTCGATTTTTTCCTCCAGGATGTATTCCAAAATAAACTTTACGGTTTTAATGTAGGGGTCAAGGCGTGGAAATTGATTGTCATAGAAATCAAAGGCAAAAGTTTGAATATCCTTAACCTCGTTATTGTAGGTACGCTGATCATTGAAACCATAGGCGAAGTATTCCATATAGATCTTTTGCATGGCCTCAATTCCATTGTAGTGACTTTTTTCTTTCTGATCACTATAGGTGTAATTCATGGTCAGTGTAACATTCGCCAGGTTGGAATAGTGGATGTTCAGCAATTCAAAAAAGTTGTTCTTCCGAAATTGAACTTCTGTATTTTTTAATTCCGGGAGTGTTTCTTTCTGAATAGTATCTTCCTTTTCCATACGGTCGATAATATCGATGAGTCCCATCCGGATTTTATTGAACCCTCGTTCTACTTCTGCATAAGGGAGCATGTTTTGGCTGGCGAGGCGGTTGAGGTCATTGT
>QQUB01000521.1 GCA_008501835.1 Bacteroidota bacterium | reverse complement strand
GTGTATTTGCTGTAGCAGTTAGACAAATTGCTGCGGGGGAGTATCGCTTTCAATATCTTTATCGGGGTTCTGCTGTTGTATGTTAGCGGCTGGTTGGTGAGGGGGCTGAAGATGGATATGCTTTCTGCCATTCTTGGAACGATCATGAATGTGGGAGTTATCGTTATCATCATCATTTTCCAGCCCGAGGTAAGGAGATTTTTACTATTTCTGGGGGATAGTACCTTAAAAGGACGGTCGAAATTTGTGGACAGATTCATCAATAGAAGTTTCCAAAACGGGGATCAGGACATGACTCTGGTCAATACCCTTAAAGCCGCTATGAAACGCATGAGCCGACAAAAAACCGGAGCATTGATCGTTCTACGGAAGAACCTGTTTTTGGAAGGTATCGTCACCGGAGGAGCCCCACTGGATGCCATCATTTCCGAACCACTAATAGAAAGTATCTTCAATAAAGAAAGCCCCTTACACGATGGTGCTGTCATTATCAATAACAACAAAATTGAAATGGCCAGCTGCGTGCTTCCTGTTTCAGAAAGCGCCCGCTTGCCCAAGAGTGTTGGCCTGAGACATCGCGCTGCGGTAGGCATCACGGAAAGAGCAGGAGTGGCCGTTTTTATTGTCTCCGAAGAAACCGGAAGTATCTCCTACGCCTTTGGAGGTAAACTTGAACGCAAGATCAGTGAAGAACGCCTCGGTTTGCTGCTGGAAGAGCATTGGGGTTAGGTCCGGTTGCAGGTTACTAGTTGCTGGTTGCTGGTTAGAAGTAATAAATACTATTTTTCCAGAAAATAGTATTTATTAAGTAACCGTGGAACAAATCTCAACAAAACCGTATCTTTGGTTAAAACCAGTAACCAGTAACCAGCAACCGACACATGCTAGCTAAAACTTACTACCTTTCACCATTTGGATGTTTTGAGATCAAGGGCAGTGAACTTGGCATCCAGTCTGTTCGGCTATCTGATAAGCAACCTTGTCCGGCCGGGCCTATTCCTGAGGAGTTGCGGGAATGTGTGGTTCAACTCGATCTTTATTTTAAACAACAATTGACCGAATTTGACCTCAAGCTGGACTGGGGCGGCCATTCCGAATTCAATATTTCCGTCTGGCAGGAATTGGTGAAAATCCCTTACGGACATACTACCTCTTATTCAGCCATCGCCGAAACCCTCAATAATCCCAAAGCCGTAAGGGCCGTAGGACTTGCCAACCGCAACAATCCAATAGCCATCATCGTGCCTTGTCACAGAGTCATTGCAAAGAGCGGGGACCTTCAAGGGTATTTTTATGGTCTCGACATGAAACGAAGACTGCTGGAGCTTGAAAACCCAATGAGCTTCGCCCGCCAGGGAAGTTTGTTTTAGGAGGATGTAGATTGATGGAAGATGGCTCACCGATCAATTCACTCCCGACCCTTCGGGTTTCCCTGTCGGCGGGACAGGTTTGTTCATTGCTCAGCGATCCTTATCGCTTTATTTGAGAATCAATAGTAGAATAAGGCCATTTGAGATCATTGAAAGAATAAGGAGTCCAAGGTTTTGCCTTTGAGTGGCTTTCGTGGGGTGAAAGGCGAAACCTTGTCGAAGCAAACCCACCTACACTTCCGAGATTCCCGGAAAAAACTGCTTAAAATCTTCCTTAAGGTGTTTTAGCGTTAAGCTGTTTTTCTGTGCTTCGGTCAAAGTGTTCAGGGAGGATTTAATAGATGTGATCAGCTCCTTTTTGGTGATGAGCTCCGAACGGTAGTTGGCCACGGAAATGAGCCAGGGGATGACGGGAGAGTAATTAGCGCGTACGTGATATAGCTTGTCTTTCTCCAATAACTTGTATTTGCGGGCTATTTGCAACAACTTCATGTAATGTTCCTGGTGCAGCATTGTTTCCAGGTAAACAGTGAAGAAAAGATGCCATCTGAACCTGAGTACTTCTTTTTCATAAGCCTTGAAAAAGGATTCTGCATAGTTTTCGGCATTCTTGTGCAAACCATTGCTGTTGAGGGCTTTGATATAAAAGGAAACGAAACCAACCTTGTTGTGGAAATTCTTGGAAGTCTTCATCTCAGGTGCGGCAGAACGCATAAGTTTCAAGGCTTCCTCATCCCGGTCTTGTCGCAATAACACGGCACATAGATTGTTAATATAAAAGATGTAATCATGATTTTTCTCCCTCACCGAAAGGTAGCCGTAATAGATGGCCTCGTCATACTGGTTGAAGCGGGAGTGCAGTAACAGCCTGTTATTATAATAGTTGAGCAGTATTCTTTTTGAATAGAAAAATCCACGAGCGAATTTTTTATCCACATCGTCAAATTTTTCCATTAACAAATCAAATTTGTTATAATTAAAAGCAATAAAACTCAACCGGATCAATGCCATGTACCTGTTGAGCGGATCCATGGTTTCGTCAAGGAAAATTTCATTGAGCCAGGCTTCCCATTGTTTGGACTCTGCTTCGTTACCGGAATATTGCCTCACAATATCCTGGGTTGCCTGGTGCATTTTTTCGTTGACCTCCAGGGCATGTTGATAACGTTCTTTGTATTGATTGAGAAAATTTTCGGTGATAATGTGATCCTGATATCTGAGCCTGATCAACAAAAAATTATCGTAGGATCTGACCAGTTCATAAAATTTAGTGAAGTAGGCGATGGGATGTTCGTAATTGCGAATGGTTTTGAGTAGTTGTTTTTCCTCATTGATCTGAATGGAATCCGTGAGGATCTTTCGCTCCATTTCCATGATCCACTCAAAAAAGGCATCCACATCAATAGCTTCCAACCGTTGAGTGATCCATTTTTTTAAGTTGGAATACTTACGCTTATCGATGGTCTCATCATAGGGAGTGAATTGGTCAATGTTCCTGCAATTGTGATCAACCCGATGAAGGATTTTCAGTTTTTTATCATCCACAAATTGCTGAGTATCCAATAGAAAAGCAGTCTCATGCGGGAGCAGGCTATTCGCGAATTCCGTAAATTTCTTGAGTTTGCTTCTCATAAATGAAGGATAATTATTACAAAAGTAAATAATTTGTAACCTTTCAACATTTGCTAGAATAATAGGTTGAGGCGAAGGCGAAGGCTGAGGAAGGCACTGTGAAGAAAAAAATCTTCAGAATTTCAAATTGGTTGATTTTGAAAAGAATTATTCGCAAAAGGTGAATGCCATCCTTAGCCTCAGCCTGAAAAATTTCAGCCCATCACTTGCCTTTCAAAAACTCTAAAACAGCCTGGTTAAAGACCTCAGGTTTTTCAAACTGTACGAAATGCCCCGCCTTATCAACCATCATCAGTTGACAATCAGGGATTTGTTCTGCTCCCTCCTTAGCGTATTTTTCCGTGGTCCCGCCATTGAGGTAACGATTAGGAATCAGGTTGTCATTTTCTCCAAAAAGCGTCAGTACTGGTTGATTGATATATTTTAGGTAATCAAACACCGGAGCATCAACCATACCTTTTACATTTTCCGGAACGATATAACAATACCAGGCAAAATCTTCCTTGGCCGACCGCATTTCGATCCTGTCCTTGATCATGAAAGTGGCATCTTCCGGCATGTCATAAAAATTAAAGGCCAGATTGGTTTTAATGGATTCAACAGGAGTGAGTTTTACAAGATCAGGAGTGAATACTTCTCTGAACCATTGCTTTTGCCCCTTGTTGAAGCGTTCAAAACCTGCAGGAGCTGCGAGGATCAATTTGTCAACTTTTTCCGGAAAAGCAAGAGCAGTCGTAATGCTGATCTGTCCTCCCATAGAGTGGCCTGCCAGGACAACGTTTTTCAAATCAAGCCGGTCAATAAATTCCGCAACTACCCGGGAGTAAAATTGCATGCTGCCGTCATATTTGCCTTTACTGGATTTTCTATAACCCGGAA
>QQUB01000019.1 GCA_008501835.1 Bacteroidota bacterium | reverse complement strand
TTGTTGTCGGGAGGGGTAACTTCGTCCTGACAATTGGCAAAAAGTATGATGGCGAATAAGGAAAGAAATATGATATTCTTCATAAGAAAAGTGGTTTACTGGTTGCTTCTACTAAAATAGACGTAAATTTTTTTTACCCAGGTTGGAATTTATAGGTTTTTAGCATTCCAATTCAATTTGTCTGCATCCAGTAAAAGGAACCAGTAAACAGTTATATTCATTCAGATCAATGACCGTTGGCCATTAATACGAAATTTTCCTTGAAGAGTTTGATCGCAATCGACAACAGAATTATCCCAAATACCTTACGCAGTATCATGGCTCCACCGTCACCCAGTTTTTTACTAATCCAGGTGGAGGACCTTAATACCAGAAACACCAGCAAAATATTCAAAACAATCCCCAACTGGATGTCCACAACACTGTATTTTGCTTTAAGGGCAATAATTGTAGTCATGGTACCTGCCCCGGCAATCAATGGAAAGGCAATAGGCACAATACTGCCTGACCTTGTGTCCGGAGGATCGTGAAAGATGCGAATCCCCAGGATCATTTCCAGCCCAATCAGAAAAATGATCAAGGCACCTGCAACAGCAAAGGAAGAGACATCAACTCCGAATAATTTTAAAATTGAAGCCCCGCCATAAAGAAATGCAGTCATCAACAGTAAAGCTACGATGGAAGCTTTTCCGGATTCAATTTCAATTCCTTTCTTTTTCATATCAATGATGATAGGAATGTTTCCCATAATATCAATGACTGAAAACAGGATGAGAGAAACAGCAAAAAGATCTTTTAAAACCATTTCAATTTAATTTTATTGAGTGACCAAAATAAACTTAAAAACGACCGTTTTACCGATCAATTTCACCCCTGAAAATCAGGCAACAGAAGGCAGACACTTTAAAATCTAATGCCCCCTATTCAAAGTCTTAATTTATCCTTGAAATCTTCGAAAAATTTCTAAACAAGAATGCTCGGATTTAGTTCCGCAAAGGAAAGATTTTTTTGGAGAATTTTAATACACATTGAATAATCGTAGGATAGCTGCAATTACCACCACTATTAATACCCTGTGTGTCCAGATATTGGCCTTTGGGTGTTTAGCCGCAACAATGGCCATTATGTACCCCCCAGCCATCTGCCCAATGGCCATAATTCCCCCAATTTTCCAATCGACCAACCCCTTATAATGAAATATGGCTAAAACAAGAACCGTATAAATGGCGACGATCAATGATTTGATCACATTACTGTCTATGAGACTGTGACGCGCTCCCAACACCATGATGGCCAAAAAGAATATGCCCATCCCCATCTGAATAAATCCGCCATAAAATCCAAGGGCCAGAAACATGGGAATGATGAACCAGATCGACGGAGGGTTTTCCGTATCCGTTTCCCGTAACCATCGTCCTGGTTTAACGAGAATAATAATTAACATCACGATCATCAGGTATCTGAAAACCTGAATAAAAGCTTCATTGGAAATTTGAGTGGCTACATATACGCCCACTACTGCTCCGATAACGGTGAGAATGATATAATATTTACTGGCTTTGATATCCAATTTTCCTTTCCGGTGAAAGGCGTAGGTCGAAGCTACAGTTTGAGAAAGCACGCCAACCCGATTGGTTCCGTTGGCCATATTGCCTGGCAACCCCATCAGCTCGGTCAAAATGGTCAGGGTAATAGCCGAACCATTACCGGCGAGGGTATTGATGGCTCCTGCAACAGCACTTCCCAGGATTGCAATTATATAATGGTAATATTCCAGCTCCATTTCCAATTTTCCAACTATCCAATTTTCCTCACAGATTGCAATACTGTTAGGGAAAAGGAGTTGATTTCGGTTTATAAAAATTTAAAAATCCTCTTAAATACTCTGGCAAAGTTCGACAAGTACCCCGTTGGCACTTTTCGGATGAATGAAGCAGACGAGTTTATTATCGGCTCCTCGTTTAGGCTCCTCATTGAGCAACTGAAAACCCTCAACCCGCATTCTTTCCATTTCAGCCCGGATGTCTTCAACCTCAAAGGCTATATGATGAATTCCCTCTCCCTTTTTCTCAATAAACCGGGCGATGGGACTTTCAGGGTTAGTTGCTTCGAGCAATTCTATTTTGGAATCGCCGGTTTCAAAAAAGGAAGTCCTAACCCCTTCCGAAGCTACTTCTTCAATCTTGTAATGTTCTTTGCCAAGCAAACTGGCAAACAGCGCATTACTCTGTTGCAGGTCCTTGACTGCAATACCGATGTGTTCTACTTTTTTTACCATGCGGCAAAATTAGGTAAATGAAATTATGAATGAAGAGTCTTCGGAAAAAAATAATTTCTGGAATTTCTATAACGATTTAATTTAAAGTGAACGGAAGCCAATTTGATTTCAACTTTCTGCCAGTTGCCTGTAAATCGCCATCATTTGCTTCGCAGCCTCATCCCCATCGAACCTCTTTACATATTCAAAACCTTTTGATATCATCGTTTGTCGAAGCGGCTCATTTGTGAGGCCTTTTTCGATTGCATCTGCAAGGGCCTCCACAGAATACGGGTCGACCTGAAGGGTGTCCGGTCCTCCTGCTTCCGGGAGAGAGGACAGGTTCGAGGTTACGACCGGCGTATGACTATATAAAGCCTCAATAACCGGAATTCCAAAACCCTCATATACGGAGGGATACACAAATAAACTGGCACGTTGATATAAACCGGGGATATCTTCAAAAACCGGCGTAATGAAGGACACTTGCTTTTCCATGCCTTCCCGGGCAAGATATTCCTGGACTTTTCGCTTATAATCACCTCCCTGCCCCACTACTACAAGGTGCGGGGAAAGGTCATTGGACAAATTCGCCAGGGCTTTAACAATATTGAGCAGGTTTTTTCGCTCAATCACTGATCCGACATATAGCATAAATTCCTGGGGTAAATTGTATTTATCTACAACCTCCTGAATCTTATTTTCCCTCCAGCCACTTTTGAACTGATCACTACAAGACTGATAGACCACATCAATTTTTCCAGGATCAATACCGTAGAAATTAACGATATCCTTCCGCGTACTTTCACTAATGGCCACAACACGGTCTGCATTTTGACAGGCGTATTTAAATTTGGTATTATAAATGAAGTTGTCTATAGCTTTATATTGTTTGGGATAATGCTTAAAGATCAGGTCGTGAATGGTTACCACAGACTTAATTCCGGTTTTTTGGATGCTTACCGGAATTTCATGGCTTAATCCATGGAATACATCAATTTCATGCTTTTGAAGCATTTTTTTTACACCAAAGGATCTCCATAAAATTTTTTGCCTTCCTTTTGGCAGGTGAACCTGATATCCGGGACTATTCAGAAAAAAATTAGTGGATGGGACCTGTTTTACTTTGGGGGTGTATAAAAAATATCGTTCTTCAGGAAAATTTGTGCCAAGATCACGTAAAAGGGTTCGGCTGTAATTACCCAGGCCGGTGAAATTGTTGAAAAGTCTTTTAGCATCAAACCCTATATTCAGCATCTGCGTGTTTTTAATTCAGATTCATGGTCAAAAACAGTTGTTCTTTCCGTTACTTTTTAAAAACCAACCGTTATGTAAACTGAAGTGACCGTTAGACCAAAGAGAACAAATTTAGCTGAAGCATACAATATTTTGTTAAAAAATCGTTTATACCACTGAAAATAGCAAACTACTCCGGCTAACTGAGTTCAGAAAGGTAACAAATATAATTTTTTCTGATCTCATAGTTGTTAGACAACGTTTGAATGATGGCTGAAATTTTTGCGATTTTTTTCTCTAATCGAAGTGGAGGTTCTTTTGCTTAGCCAAAGCTAAGGAAAACGGTTCTCCAACGATGAGTAAGGGAAAAAGGCGCTGGAAGTTCCACATCAATT
>QQUB01000481.1 GCA_008501835.1 Bacteroidota bacterium | reverse complement strand
CACCACATGTAACCAAGGATGGTGTGACTGTTGCCAAAGAGGGTGAACTCGAAGATGGTGTTGAGAACAGGGGTGCTCAAATGATGAAGGAAGTAGCTTCCAAAACTGCCGATATTGCCGGTGACGGTACCACAACGGCAACCGTTCTCGCACAGGCAATGGTAAATGCAGGTTTAAAAAACGTAACTGCCGGTGCCAACCCTATGGATCTTAAACGAGGAATGGATAAAGCAGTGAAAGCAGTTGTTGCAGAACTGGCATCGAATACTGAGATCATTGGTGACGATTTTGAAAAGATCAAGCAGGTAGCGTCTATCTCTGCGAATAACGATCACGAAATCGGAGCTTTGATCGCCGACGCTATGAAGCGCGTGAGTAAAGACGGTGTAATTACCGTTGAAGAAGCTCGCGGTACAGATACCTATATGGATGAAGTAGTTGGTATGCAGTTTGACAGAGGTTATCTGTCTCCATACTTCGTAACTGATGCTGAAAACATGGTTACTGAGTACGAGAACCCACTCATCCTCATCCACGATAAAAAGATCTCCAACATGCAGCCGCTGATTCCTATTTTGGAGAAAGCTGCCGGTTCAGGTCGTCCTTTGTTGATCATCGCTGAAGACATCGAAAGCCAGGCACTTGGTGTATTGGTGGTTAACCGTCTTCGTGGTGGATTGAAAGTGGTTGCTGTTAAAGCTCCAGGATTTGGTGACCGTCGTAAGGCAATGTTGGAAGACATCGCTATTCTGACCGGAGGTGTGGTAATTTCAGAAGAAAAAGGATACAACCTTGAAGGAACTGATCTCGAACACCTGGGAAGCTGTGAGAAAATTACCGTTGATAAAGACAATACCACTGTGGTAAACGGAAAAGGAGATGACGAACAGATCCAGGCTCGTATCAACCAGATCAAAGCTCAGATTGAAACTACCACTTCTGATTATGACCGTGAGAAACTGCAGGAGCGTTTAGCTAAGCTCTCCGGTGGTGTTGCTGTATTGTATGTAGGAGCCGCTACCGAAGTTGAGATGAAAGAAAAGAAAGATCGTGTTGATGATGCTCTTCACGCCACTCGTGCTGCTGTTGAGGAAGGAATTGTGACTGGAGGTGGAGTAGCTCTGGTTAGAGCAAGAGGCGTTCTTGATAAAGTCAAAGGCTTTAACGATGACGAAGATACCGGGATTCAGATCATTGCCAAGGCAATTGAAGCTCCACTTCGTTCCATCGCCAACAATGCAGGAGTTGAAGGTTCTGTTGTGCTTCAAAAGGTATTGGCAGAGAAAGGTGATGTAGGTTATAATGCACGTGAGGACAAATACGAGAACCTCAAAAAAGCGGGTATCATCGACCCAACCAAGGTAACGCGTATTGCATTGGAAAATGCTGGTTCTATCGCAGGAATGATCCTGACGACGGAATGCGTTATCAGCGACCAGCCTGAGCCGGAAGGAGCAGGTCACGCCCACATGGGTGGAATGGGTGGCGGAATGCCAGGTATGATGTAAACATCATTTCTAGATTGATAAAACAAACATGACTCACCCCGAATTTTGACAAGTGTCAAAATTCGGGGTTTTTTATAATCGGTTGTGTATGAAGCGGTTGTGTAATTTCTGTAGATAAGTAAAGAATCGTACACGTATATTTTGGTGGCGGCTGCCCGAAAATCTTGCTGTTCGACGTAGGATCCTGCCTAGCGATGTGGCAGCAGACAGGTTTAGATTTTCTAGAGTTTCCCGGCATGAGATGCACGGGATTCCGCTAAGGCTCAATTTGTTTACTTTTGGGGCAATGCCGATGATCCATTCCGTACACACCAAGTGTTGAGAAAGTAAATGTCCAGCCGGATGATACATGTTTTTGGTTTTCTTCCTGAATGCTTTGAAATCGGTTTTTGACTTTTAACCCTCAACTTCATTTCTCCCTCCTAAATCTTCAAAACCTTATTAATCACAACCTGCTTCCCAATCCGGATTCTTACAAAATATTCTCCATTGGGCCAGTTATCAACATGAATGGTTGAAACATCCTTTTGTTTTGATTTTTGAGTCAACAATCGTCCGTTTACGTCAAATATTTCTACATCGAAAATGCCTTGTCCTTCTATTTTCAACCAGTCATTTGCAGGGTTAGGGAATAAGTTGAAGGAAGCCACTTGCTCCCAATCAACTGCATTTATAGATGGATTACAGCCTGGATTCACACAACCGTCTTTATTCAGTTTTATTAAAAAAGCATAGGATCGAGCAATAGGGTAATTAACATAGGTAGTAATACCGCAAGAAATGGTACTACCGCTGGGAAGGACCACAATTCCTGAATGAATGGCTTCCCCCCAACCGGAAGTATCGCTTCCATTCCAAACCACCGTATCCAGGCGATTCCAAAGACTGTCCCCTTCTGAAGTGATTTTAAAAGTTCTGGCTGAATAAGACCCTCCTACGTTCAAAAGTTCAGAATAATTTCCAACGCCTACATAATTTCCCTTTGGTGCTGGAATTAAATCCACCATCACTTTTACAACATTATCAAATTCTCCAAAAAACTTTGTCCATTCAATGTCCCGGGCAGAATCCAATTTAACGATTCTATACCTTGTGTTTGGATAGTTATTTCCTTCCCAAAAATTATGAACGTAGTTACAAATAAAAATCCATCCTCCATCCGATGTAGGATTTAACCCCCATAAAGCAAAAAACTCATCGAGAGGGCTAGATGCCCACTCCCATTTAATATTTCCGAGGCTATCAATGGCTGTAATTCTACTTTTTCCCCATATGGCTGTTGTCCCATCTGATGCAGATTGTCCATAGCCAATTACATAGGTATTTTCATCTAGTTTCAAAAAACTGTTCATAAAGTCATTTATTGCTGGTGCTCCATAATCTTGCTCCCATAGTTCATTACCTTGTTTATCTATTTTTTTGACATATACCTGGTTCGAATAATTGTTTTCTTGTATAGTTCCACATAATAGGTATCCATCTTCAGTCTCAATTATTTTCTTTTGTTTCACTAGTAAAGCATCAAACTCATATTTTTTAAATAAGTCAATTCCTCCTAAGTTGTCAATTTTTAAGAAATACGCGTGAGAATAATCATGACCGCACATGGCATACCCTCCATCTTGTGTTTTGATAATGGAAGAATTGGTCCTCATATAAATATGATTTCCATCAGGATCTAAATACAATCGTTGAAAAAGGACTTGTCCATTAGTATCAAGTTTTGCGAATAAAATTCCCCAAAGTAGTGTTGTACTATCAACAGCTTTACCTACACACAATAGAGTATCCTGATCCAATGTAATATTATGAAAAGTACTTCCACTATACCCTAAATCATATATTTCGATGAAGCCTTCTTGTGCTGGCAATAAAAGATGAAGAGAAAAAAGCAGGCAAAGGAGGTAGGTTATTTTCATTTTTTTGGGTTTTGCTTAAGATTTACCACGCTGGCGGGGTCAAATTTGACACAAATAATTGTCAATCAGAAAAAAATTCCAAGTCAAATTTGGGGGTGGACTCACTTCCCTGAGGAATTCCACCCCCGGATTTAAGTCAAAAAAGTTCTCACTTTTTAGTTTAAACTCGACCCCGCCAATGTGTTTGGTGGCAAGTTAGTGGTGTTTTCACGAAAGTCCAGTCTCAGAGAGACGGCATCTCATAGCACGGTACGCCAGTGCCTTGCTATGAATTGAGGGATTCCTAGTTCCATGGGAACGGCACAATTCATTGATTATGAGTCTAATTGTGCCGTTCCTATGGAACTAGGTTTATTTTGCATTATTACATGGCACTAGCGTGCCACGCAATAATATGTCATGCCGCTGGCATTGATTTATACTAATTTGACTCATATCCCGCCAGCGAGGTAAATCATCATTTCAATATC
>QQUB01000802.1 GCA_008501835.1 Bacteroidota bacterium | reverse complement strand
AAGGACTTCCACTCGTTCTAAGCTTTCCATTGTTTCCAGGTTTTACAATTCATCAACCTTATTTAGTGATTGTCAACTTCTGCACTCATCACCTTGCACTATGCACTCTGCACTTTTACCGGGTTCAAGGAGTTCAAGTCGTTCAAAGGGTTCCATGTGTTCCAGGTTTTACAAATCGTCAACTCCTATCAGGAAACTACAATTCATCACTTTGCACTTTGCACTTTGCATTTTGCATTTTGCATTTCACCCCCTGTATTTCATAAATGGAAAGATCTCCCCTGCTTTAAAATGCTCCCTTCCGGCTGGAATTTCCAGGAATGCATCCGCAGTGGCCAGATTCGCATGATCCCCCGAACCATTCCCGGTCTGAGGATGCGCCAGAATACTCCCATCCTTCCTGTATTCAAGTTTCACCTGTAAATAATAGGTGAGATCTGGTTTGAAATAGTAATCTTCGGCAAGAATAGCAAATGGCAGATCCTGCACCATTCCCAGGCTTTCCTTCAACCAGGAATGAACATATCTGTGTGCACACATAAAGGTAGACACCGGATTGCCTGGAAGGGCAAACACCCTGGATCCGGATGGGCTGACCCCAAACCAAAAGGGCTTACCAGGACGTTGTTTTACCCTGTGGAATAATTTCTTCACGCCAAGTTGTTCCAAAGCCTCTGGAATATAATCGAACTTTCCTTTGGAAACACCACCGCTCATTACGATCAGCTTATAAGTTTTAAGCAGGTGCTCCAGTTTTTCCAGAATAGCTTGCTTTTCATCTGCCAGGTGTTCCAGATGCGACTGTATGCCCCATTGCTCCATGGTAGCTTTTAGCTGGTGCACATTAGATTTTCTGATTTGGTGTTCCAGGGGAGATTCTCCTACATCCACAAGTTCATCGCCCGTGGAAATGATCACTGCCCTGGGGATATCGGCTACTTTAAGATGTGTTTTCCCGATCGTTGCTGCAATACCAATTTCCGCAGGACTGATCCTGACACCTGCTTTTACCAGAACTTCTCCTGCAAGGCAATCCTCTCCTTTACGATGAACATTCTTTTTATATTTCAACTCATCCAAGAGGAAAGTCGCTTTTCCATCTTTAATTTCCAGATCTTCATATCGAATTACCGTATCCGTATTATCGGGCAAGATGGCGCCGGTCATTATCTCAATACAACTTTCAGAGTCCTTCATCGTAATTCTGGGAGCTCCTGCTGCCCCCACCGCTTCGATTGGAAAGGTTCGAACACCCTGCTCAAAAGCAGCATATTTAATAGCTATCCCATCCATAGTGACTCTGTGGTAGGGTGGAAAATCTCTGTCAGCAGTCAGATCTTCGAGTAGAATCTCTCCATTAGCTTCATCCAAAGGGACCATTTTACCCTCTATAGCGATATTATTCCTGAGGATCATTTCACTTGCTTCGGCCACACTGATCATATGTCTTTTTTTGATGGCAAGAATAGCTATTTCCCTACTTCAAAAGGCTATTTTTCAGAAAAAAAAGCCCTTAAATAACTTTTTTTCAAAAAAAATCCGTCTAAAAACCCTCCATTTTTTACATTAAATAGTAAAAAACAGCATAATAAACCAACAATAAAAATCTGAAAAACAATTATTTATATAAAAAATGGAAATGAAAAACAATACAGTAATTCCTCAAATTGTACTAATTTAAACAGGCTAAGGGTGCCATATTTGTATTGTCAAAGGAAATAAACTTAATGAAGTTTAAGATAAAAGAGAGGTTACAAAGAATACCACTAATAACAAATTGTAACAAATAATAGACTTACTACAACAAGTATAATCCACGAATACGAATTATAATCTTATGAATTTTTTCCAAAGGATATTAAAGAATATCCTTTTTGGTATGTAGATAGCCTCTCAAAGTTTTTTTGAAGCCGACTGTTTTTGCAGTTGGCTTTTTTTGTTTATAGACTGTTCTACGCGGTCCATTGGCTTTTGTTTCAATTCGGGCAATTTTATTTGAATTTTTTCTAAATTATTTTTTGAGTAGACTCGAATAAGGTTTGCTGTAACATTCAGAAAAAAAATCCTCGCATCAGGTTTATGAGAGCAATCAAATCAGTATGAAAATGATTTTGTTTGGAAAATTTCCTGAATAAAAAATCTTATTCTATGCAAAAAAAGAACAATAATAACTTGATAAATAACTGAAAAAGAGATTATTACAAAAAACAACACCACAAAAAAACATCCAGCAATCTCTCAAATTGTACTTATTTAGCAAGATTTTTAGCTGCATCTTTGTATTATCAAAAGAGAAAATAGTATTTGAAATAATAAGAGAGGCTTCTAAAAAATACCACTAATAACAAATTATAGTAGACTTACTACAAACAAGCATAATCCACGAATACGAATTATAATCTTATGAATTTTTTCCAAGGGATATTAAAGAATATCCTTTTTGGTATGTAGATAGCCTCTCAAAGTTTTTTTGAAGCCGACTGTTTTACAGTTGGCTTTTTTTGTTTGCTGACCTATTTTACGGAGCCTGCCTGCCTATGTTTCATATTACAAAAAAAATTTTATGATTTTATGTTCAGGTCTATTCCGTTTTAATGATCCGCTGATAATAAAAATTCCCGTTGGCTCTTACTTTTAATAAATATAATGTCGGTTTTAGAAAAGAAAGGTCAAAAGATTCAGACAAAGGAAGGGTTTCAACCAACCGACCTGAAACATCATATAGTTCGATTGATTCAATGTCCCTAAAATTTTCATATTGCACATTTAAAATGGCCGTAAAGGGATTGGGAAAAACTTTAACGAGATTTTGTTTAGAAAGATCCTCAGTGGCTTGAATTATACCATTACACGAAAAGGTAAACTCCACGCCAGACCAATTGGTATAGCTTGCTGTGCGTGAAATTAATTCTTCTCCATGCTCCTTATAACAAAGAATATTGTATTGGATACCATCCAATGGATATTCAGCATAATATGGTCCAATCATCGTTCCAAATCCATTATCCTGGCCTATCCCCTCAATCCAATAGGCAATCTCCTGATTGCCCAGCGCCCAAATCTTTCGATAGGATTCACCTATCAACAGAGAATCCGTATATTTTACTTCAATGCTGTCTGTATCCTGATAGCCACAAAGCCCTGCAACTGGAAAAAAATCACCTGCCTCTAGGTTAAAATCATATAAAAGAACTTCATTTAATGAGTTTCTTTTTAGAAAATAGACTTTGTCACCTTCAGATCGAAGAAAATCATAATCATAATTACCACTTCCTTCACAATCATGTATATAATGTGAAATAAAACTGTAATGCTCGCCATTAATCAAGGTGTCTCCAAAAAGATCGTAATGAATAGTATTAGGAAAATATTGAATCCCTGCATCCCAGGGAAACCCGATATAAGTCCAGGAGGCAGAATCCTGCGGGAAAGGAAAGTTTTGGGCTAACGAACTCAATGTACTCAATAGAAAAAAAACAATAGGTAGTACAATTTTGATTTTCATATTGGTTATTTTTTTGATGCACACAATTAAAAAAAGTAATTTAGTAAAAAGGTATGCATTTGACAAAAAACCATATTGCTAAATAACTCTTCTGCTCTATTGCTGACATTAACCCAGAGATCCTCATTTTTAACTAAATTTGTTCCATGCTAATCACCACCAAAGGCATAGTGCTTAAATCCATTAAATATGGCGAAACCAGCCTTATCGTGGATATTTTTACCGAACAGCTCGGTCTGAGAAAGTATATCGTTAGTGGTGTAAGAAAGAAAAAATCCAGAATCGGAGCTGCTTTGCTACAGGTTATGTCTCAAGTCGAGATTGTAGCCTATGAGCGGGAGGGGAAAGACCTAAATCGCCTAAAAGAAATAAGATCAGCCTTTGTTTATCAAAATATTCCTCTAAATATTCATAAAGGTGCCGTAGGGTTATTCATGGCCGAAATGGCACAAAAGACACTGAGGGAGACGGAAGCCAACCAACCCTTATATGATTTTCTGTCGAAAAGTTTTATCCATTTGGATACTCACGTCGGCAGCATTGGCAATTTACCCTTATGTTTTCTTTTGGAGCTGAGTGCATTTTTGGGTTTTCTTCCGGAAACTGATCCCGATATAAACGAAAATTACTTTGATCTCGAGAATGGGGTTTTCACCCATGTTGAACCTTTACACAATAATCATCTTGATGTCGAACACAGTCAGATTCTTGCCATTTTACTCAACGCCCACTTTGAAAAATGTCATGAGTTAAAACTGAACGTCCAGCAACGCAGGTTCCTGCTGGAAAAACTACTCGACTATTACCGGTTTCATATTGAAAATCTACCGGTGATTAATTCACATCTGATATTGAAAGAAATTCTTGGTTAAGAGAAAAGAAAAAAGAGAAGAAGGGAATGGGGAGAAGAAGATATTCTCTGAAAAGAAAAAAGGACATAGGGATATCCCAGGAAATGCTGAATTATCCCTTTTGTCCTTATTTCCTTATGTCATTTTTTCCTTAATCCTCTGGGAAAGGAATTATCAATTCCTGGTCAGGATAGATCAGGTTTGGATCTTTCAGGATATCTGTATTGGCGTTGAAAATGGTCATATACTTACCAGGCTTTCCATAGTACTGCTTGGAAATCTTTCCTAAAGTATCTCCTCTTTGTACAGTGTGTTTGTGGTAGTAATCCGTGTTTTCTACCTTGATATCAGCCATGAGGTCTGCAGGTACTTCATCAGCTCCGTGGACTTTCTTAATTTCATCCCAAAGCAGATTTTTGTGGTACTGAGTACTTGCCATACCACGAATTTTCAGTTTACCATCTGATTCCTCAACGGATCCATCTTTTACATTGAGTTCAACACCCAGGTCCAGTACAGATTTGTACTTATCTTGTAAAGACATATTTTGAATATTTAGTTAATAATTAAAATCCAATTTAATTGTTTAGAAGCTATTTGAATTTGGCTTCTTACGACTCCAGGCCTCTTTCGCTCGTATCCGGTTTCTGCAATGCATTTTCACTTTCTTCTTCCCGCGGAGGAGCATTTTTCTCACTTTCTTTCTCATAGGCTTTGATGATCTCTTTCACCAACCTGTGCCTGACAACGTCGTCTGCATTTAAGTAGACGGAAGAAATACCCTTCAGGTCACCTAAAATGTTAATTGCAGTGCGTAAACCTGATTTTTGATGTCTTGGAAGGTCCACCTGGGAGAGGTCTCCTGTAACGATACACTTGGCAGAAGGCCCCAAACGGGTCAGAAACATTTTGATCTGCATAGTGGTGCAATTCTGGGCTTCATCCAAAATAATGAAGGCGTTATCCAGCGTTCGTCCTCTCATGAATGCGAGAGGAGCAATTTCGATCACACGAGTCTCCAGAAACTGGTTCAGTTTTTCTGCCGGCAGCATATCATCAAGGGCATCATACAATGGCCTGAGGTATGGATCGATCTTTTCCTTAAGATCTCCCGGAAGGAATCCCAGACTTTCCCCAGCTTCCACTGCTGGCCTTGTGAGGATTATTTTCCTTACAAGTTTATTGCGTAACGCCTTGACAGCCAGGGCCACAGCGGTATAGGTTTTTCCTGTTCCTGCCGGACCAACAGCAAATACAACATCGCTGTTTTCGGACGCTTCAATCAGTCTTTTTTGATTACGGGTACGAGCCTTGATTTGTTTTCCATTCCTACCGTGAACAATGGTCTTTGCATTTCCGTTGCTTATTTTAGAGGCAAAAGGATTGTTACCAATGATGAGATCTTCCACTTCCTGAGTAGTCAATTCTCCATGTTCCTTGAGCATCCGGACCATCATCTCCACCTGGGATTTAATCTTTTGCGTTTGCTTTTTTTCTCCTGAAAGGCGAAGATTCTCGCCACGGAAGGTTATGGTGACATCGGGATAGGCTTCCCGTAACAATTTTAATTTTACATTATTTTGGCCAAAGAGGGCCAGCGGGTCAATTCCTGCCACGCTTAATACGATTTCACTCAATATCTATTCTCCTGTTTAGTTATTAATCAATTTTTTTTTCAAGATGTATCGCACCTTGAATCATATATAGCGCAAGATACATAATTTTAGTTCCCGCCGCAAAACTTAAATAACGACTTCTGGCAGGACCGTTATGGAATCAATCATAATATCAGGCTCCTCCTGCAGGAGCACTTCTGCAGAACGATATCCATAAGTTACAGCACATGTCTTTGCCCCAATCGCTTTTGCCGTCATAATATCATGGGTCGAATCTCCAATCATCAGGGTTTTGGAGGCAGCAATATTAAGTTTTTGTAAAATTTTAGTCAAGCCTTCCGGATTGGGTTTTAAACCGTATAATTGAGGCTGTGCTCCCAGAACAATATCGAAATATCCTTCAACATCAAGCTTATCCATAATTGCTTTTGTGAAGTTATGAGGTTTGTTGCTCAATACAGCCATCGTTTTGTTTTTCAACTTCGACAATGTCTCACGAACCATTGGATAATAATCCGTTTTCACCGCATGATTCATGGCATAAAACTCATTAAAAAAAACTAAAGCCTGGTCGATCTCCTCCTGCCTGGAAGTCCCGAAAGCATTACTTAAGAGCTTCTTAACCCCTCCTCCCAGCATAGGGGGAATTTCCTCATAAGCCAGCTGTGGTCTGGCCATATTGAAAAGCGCAAAATTAACCGCATCTCCAAGGTCATATTGAGAATTGACCAATGTGCCGTCGAGATCAAAAACCAGTAGCTCAATATCTGAAAGTTGTTGCATAATAAACGAGTATTATCTGATTGGAAAACACAATATATAAAAAATAGGCATAGTATTATTCCTAATGGGATAGGTGTCAAATTAGTGTGGTTTTTACGAGTACCCATCTAGTCTCAGAGAGACGGCATCTCATAGCATGGCACTGACGTGCCATGCTATGAATTGAGAAATCACCAGTTCTATGGGAACGGTACAATTAATTGATTATGAGCCTAATTGTGCCGTTCCCATGGAACTGGATTTATTTTGCATTATTACAAGGCACTGACGTACCATGCAATAATATGCCATGCCTCTGGCATTGATTTTTACTAATTTCACGCAAATCCTCCTAAAGAGGGAAATCGCCACCTTCGTTAATTTAGACTTGCAGCTTAAATTCTATATGCTCTTCAAATTGGTTTTTCCTTACTGCTTCGATCTGTATTTTCCTTATATTCGGGATAAATAGGAATGAGCACAGGGCATTGAAGCTGGGAAGCTTCAACGAGCAGTTTTTGTTTTTTTGAGGGAAGATGAGGTGTTAGTGTATCGGACGTAAATAAAGTTCCGTAAAATGAAGCAAACAATTATTTTAATAGGATTACTTTATATTTGTTTTACCTTGAAGGCTCAAGATGAAACATTAGATTTTTGGAAGCTTAATAAAGATACAATTACCATTAAGCGTGTAACATTTGAAGGGAAGAAGAAAATTAAAGTGGATTCAATTCCTATTCCAAGAACAAAAAACCAATTTTCATACCAAGATAGTAAAGTTTATATTCGACCTGAGAAATTTGCAAAATTTCCAGGAGGTGAAAAAAAATTGTATGATTATATTCAAACGAATTTGATTTACCCAGACTACGAATCAAATATTCAATTTTCTGTGTTGGCTTGTTTTATAGTTAACGAACTTGGAGAGATAACGAATATTGGAATAAGAAGGAGTATTGGTTATGATTATGATAAAATATCAATTGAAATTGTAAAAAACATGCCCAACTGGATCCCTGCAGAAGTAAATGGAGAAAAAGTTAAAAGCTTCGTTGTTTTACCTATAAAATTTTATTAATCTTTATTCGACCCTCCCGTCCGACACTGGAAGCGCTTTAAATTGTTGCATTATCACTGAGTATTATTTGAATGGAAAACACAATATAGGAAAAATAGGCATAGTATTTTTCCTAAAGGGATAGGTGTCATATTCGTGTTGTTTTTACGAGTATCCATCTAGTCTCAGAGAGACGGCATCTCATAGCATGGCACGTCAGTGCCTTGCTATGAATTGAGAAATCCCCAGTTCCATGGGAACGGTACAATTAATTGATTATGAGCCTAATTGTGTCGTTCCCATGGAACTGGATTTATTTTGCATTATTACAAGGCACTGACGTACCATGCAATAATATGACATGCCTCTGGCATTGACTTGTAGTAATTTGACGCCAATCCTCCTAATGGAAAAATCACTTGTAGCTTAAATTCTATATGCTCTTCAAATTGGTTTTTCATGAATATTCGAATTGTATTTTCCTTATATTCGGGATAAATAGGAATGAGCACAGGGCATTGAAGCTGGGAAGCAACGAGCGGTTTTTGTTTTTTTGAGGGAAAGGTGGAGACTTTAGGCATCAAGGGAGTTAAAGTATGAAAAATGAAAAGAGTTATTATCATAGGTTGTATTGCTGTTTTTTTTATTGCAATTATTTACTTAATATCAATGTACACATTTGCAAAAGGTGTTGCAGATAATATTGATAACAGAAAAAAATATATGGATACCCAGCAAGACAGCATTAATTTGAATGATAGCACATACTTAAAAATTACTGATTTTTAGTTTAAGGTAGGAAGAACTATCATTTCTGCAAACCTATAACCTGCTGCCCTAAGGCATCTCCTTGAGGGCTTTTATATTTCTGTCATCGAACACACATTCTCAACGGATTCCACCACTCCCACTCCTGCCCGGTCAATGAGTAAATAAGGTCCTGTCACCACAATGACTTTCGTAAATTTGCAGCTGAAAAACAACAAAATTATAATCCAGAATTTAACAGATCCCAAAGACCTGATCCCATAACTTTTTTAAAAAATTCATGAACATGAGATCCCTTTCAATGCTCCTTATTTTTGCACTGTTCTCCTTTATTTCAACAGCTGCCGAATCTCCTGCTTTACACAAACAATTTCCTCCTAAAGTTTACATTCCAAACGCTTTTAGTCCAAATGGCGATGGTGTAAATGATGAATTTAAGGTAGAAACAGGTGATGTGATCCTGTACGAATTCAATATGAAGGTATTCAACCGCTGGGGTACCCTTTTGTACGAAACCGACGACTATACCCAGGGTTGGGACGGCAGATATAAAAACGAGGTATTATACCCGGATGTTTTCGTGTATGCAGTCCAGTACAAAGATGATAAAGGCCTCGTTTACAGGAAAACAGGAACTATCAATCTGCTGTTTTAGGTTCAATTTCACAAGTGATTATTTTCGTATTTCTTCCAATAGCTAAATAAAAAAACCTATTTTAGCCCTTATCCTTATTGGATTCACTTAAAAAATGGAAAAAATACTGATCATTGGTGCCGGTCCTGCAGGTCTTGCTATGGCCGGCCGATTACGAAAAAACAACATTCCTTTCGATATTTTCGAAGGACAAAACAGGGTAGCCTGGTCATGGAGCCAGCACTACGACAGGCTGCATTTGCATACTGTCAATGAAAAATCGTCTCTACCACACAAACCTTTCCCTAAAGATTTTCCCACCTTTGTTTCCAGACAACAACTGTTGAGTTATTTAGAGGATTATGCCAAGGAATTTGACATAAATCCCGAACTCAATCATCCTATCGACAGCATTCACAAAACTGAGAAAGGACTTTGGGAAGTAAAATCAGGAGAAAAAAATTACTTGTACAAACATGTTATAGTTGCCACTGGCGTAAATAGAGTGCCTTTTGAACCCAGATGGGACGGCATGGAAGATTTCAACGGAACGATAACCCATAGCCGTACCTATAAAAACCCTGACCCTTATCAAGGTAAAAAGGTGCTGGTGGTTGGCATGGGCAATACTGGTGCAGAAATTGCACTTGATCTCCATAAGAAAGGAGTGGAAGTATGGATTTCCGTACGCGGACCGGTAAATATTGTTCCATTGGAATTATTTGGCCGTCCGACACAGGAGACGGCCTTCAAACTATCTAAATTACCGAATTGGCTCGGGGATCGAATTTCCGTGATTGCACAACGACTCAGTATTGGAAAACTGGACAAATTTGGTATAAAAACGCCTAAAATGCCTCCGTCAGCGCAACTTAGGCTTACTGGAAAAACTCCGGTCATCGACCTGGGAACCGCTAAACAAATCCGGAAAGGTAATATAAAAGTTGTCCCTGATATTGATCACTTTGATCTTCAAACCATCATATTTAAGGATGGCCGGGAAATCGAAATTCATGATGTGATCCTCTGTACAGGGTATAAGTCAAGACTGGACGAATTCATTCCGGGCATTGACCCGATGCTTGACAGGTACGATAATCCCTCCTCCCCTATCGGGAAAGGAGAATTTGACAATATGTATTTCCTTGGATTTGATAATTTCAAACCCGGTGGAATTCTCGGCGCCATTCATGAAGACTCCAAAGTGATACTGGAAGATTTGATCTCGCGCTTCTGAGGGTTTCCAAATAATACCGTAAACATATTCGAATAACAAATGCAAAAAGCTATTGTATTGGCCATAGTGGGTACCTGTCTGTTTTCATTGCTTGATGCCCAGGAAATAACTATTAAACCTTATTTACAGGATGCAAATCCGCATTCCATTTACATCTTGTGGGAAACGGATTTCGGGAAGGAAAGCCTCGTAGAATGGGGATTAACAGACACCTTGGGCAACTCCAGTGAAGGAATTACCTATGCATCAGAAGGCGGCACTATTATTCATGAAGTACAAATATCAGGGCTGGAACGATTTACCGGCTATTATTACCGGGTGAAGACAGGAGAAGCCGTTTCAGAAGTATATGAATTTAAAACCCCACCTTTTGCCTCTGACAATGAATCATTCCGGTTGGTAGCTATGAGTGATATGCAAAGAGACGGCAGCCATCCGAATAAGTTTCAGGAAATTGTAGAGGAGGGGGTAATTGATTACCTGGAAGGTCAATTTGGTAATTCCATTACCGAAAACCTTGCCTTAGTCATGATACCGGGCGACCTTGTTGTTAACGGAAATGATTTCAACAGCTGGAGAAATTCCTTTTTTAACCCTGCTGAAAGTTTATTCAGTCAGATTCCGGTTTACCCTGTTTTGGGTAACCACGAATACAACACTTCCTATTACTTCAGTTACTTTAAAATGCCGGAGAATGGAACACCCGGATTTGAGGAACACTGGTGGTATAAAGATTATGGAAATGTCAGGATCATTGGCCTGGATTCCAACAGCCCTTTTGACGGACCGGAGCAACTCAACTGGCTCGATAATTTGTTGACGAATACCTGCGTTGCGGATTCCATTGACTTCGTTTTCGCACAATTACACCACCCTTTCAAATCAGAACTCTGGACACCCGGAGAATCCGATTTCACCGGAGAGATCATCAATAAACTTGAACAATTCAGCTCTGGTTGCGAGAAACCATCCATTCACTTTTTTGGCCACACCCATGGCTACTCCAGAGGCCAGTCCAGAGACCACAAACATTTATGGGTCAACGTTGCAACTGCCGGAGGTGCCATCGACAACTGGGGTGAATTCCCCAATTTTGATTATGATGAATTTTCCGTTTCTCAGGACGATTATGGGTTTGTGGTAGTGGATGTTACCGCAGGAGCAGACCCGGCATTTACGGTAAAAAGAATCAGCCGGGGCGACCAGGATGTAATCATTGACAACCAGTTAACCGATAGCCTGACCATAAAATTATACCCCGCGCCAGTTTCAAAACCTATGCCCCTTGGTCCTGTAGGAGAGGCCATTATCCCGGAATGTGTGATTTTGGAAGCCGGTGATTTTGAATCAATGAATCCAGATGCCACCCATGGTCAAAGTCATTGGCAAGTGGCTGAAGTCGAAACAGGTTTTACCGCTCCCGTTTATGAAAGCTGGAAAAATTTTGAAAACTGGTATTATGAAATCGACACCCAGGAAGGTGATGACCTGACCGATGAGGAAGTAATGGGATTAGCGCCTTTGACAACTTATTGGTGGCGTGTTAGATATCGTGACAAGGAAATGAACTGGAGTGAGTGGTCTGATCCGGTTAGTTTTACTACCGGAGCGTCTATTGCACTTCCAAACCTATTGATGAACCCGGGAGCTGAAAATGACCTCGATGACTGGATGGTGGCCGAAGGAGTGATGGAGGCTTTAACCAGCGGAGCTTGTGATGGTGTAACTCCCTACAACGGCGAAAAATATTTTACCGTAGGCGGACTTTGTGAGCATAGTGAAGTTGCCAGAGCGTATCAAGACATTGATATTTCAGCCTTTTCTGACTCTATCGACACTGGGGCCTTCCCCGTTCATTTCGGCGGCTATTTATCCAACTGGGGAGGAAGTGATCTTCCGGAGATGAAGCTAGTGTTTTTGGATGAAAACCAACAAGTTATTGGTGAAACCAATACCTTGTCCACATTAAATAATTCCTGGACTTTTTTGAGTGAAACAACAGCCATTCCCGAACAAACGAGAGTAATCCAGGTAGAATTAAAAGGCACCCGTAATGCCGGAACGGACAATGACAGTTATTTTGATGACTTATTTGTTATGGTTGGTACTAATTTATTGAATTGCAATAATGTAACTTCAACACGCAACCCTCTTCCTTTAAATCTCCCCCCTCTTGAAATCAGGCCTAATCCAATGACCGATTTTGCCAACATCAGTCTACCAAAAGGCTTTGAGGAAAGTGTTCTAGTCAATGTAATGGATTCTGTGGGCAACAAGGTAATTCCAGCATACCAAATAAGTGGAGGTAACCTTCGAATTGAAAGAGGTGATCTTCCTGCAGGTGCCTATATTATCTGGCTAAGAGGGAAAAACGGTGTGAGCAGAACGGCTAAGATGATCGTTGGTGGGAATTAAGAACAATCAAATTAAACATGAGTTCATCCCAATTTTTTTAGAATCTATTTTCCAAACACTTAGATGGGGGTTAAATCTTTTGAATTTTGATGAAAAATGTTTCATTAAAGTACTCTAGGACTAATTAGGTTCTGTAATACAATCATTTGTGGTTTTGCTAAATATCGCCTCAAGCCGGCTGGGCTTTTCATTTTGGCATTGCCCCAAAACGAAACAAAAACTCTAGAAAATCTAAACTCCTCCGTCAAACAGCAAGATTTTCGGGCAGCCGCCACCAAATTATACGTGTACGATTTTTGAATAATTAGGAATACGGTCCAAGTGTTTTAGAACCATGTTGCAATAAAAAATCCCGAATTTTGGCTTTGGCCAAAATTCGGGATGAGTCATGTTTTTTCTTTTCAGCCTGGGATTAATGAGGCTGATTCTTCACAATTCATTTAATAAACGATCGCCTTACACTACCTCACCAAAACAACCTCTCCTTTCATAACCTCTGTCAAACCATCTACAAACAAAACCTCAGCATAATAAACAAATACCGCACTGTTCATCGGCTTTCCATTAAAATCTCCATCCCAACCATAGGATGGATCATTGGGCCGAAAGTTTTCTCCTTCATAAACCATATTGCCCCAGCGATCAAACACCCTGAAAGAACGGATCTCCACTACATCAATACCGGCATTGATATAGAATATATCGTTTATTCCATCATCATCCGGACTGAAAGCATTTGGGATATATACCCTTCGGTCTTTTTCCACTTCAATATAAATGTCATCCACAGCAGTACAGCCCTTTTCATCTACTATGGACAGTACATAATTTGTGGAAACCAAAGGACTCGCCACGGGCACAGGACAATCCTGACAAGACAGTGACTCCCAGGGTAGCCATGAATAAACAATGGAATCAAGTCCATTGGTAACAGATTGTATATCAACAGAATCTCCCAAATGTATCGTCATATCTTCAGGCAGGGAAACAATTAATTCAAGGGGTTGAGCCAGATTGACCTCCATTATCGTAATACACCCTTCCGCATCTTGTACTTGCAATTCATAATCACCAGCCAGCAGGTTCTCAAACACAGGCGTTGCCTGGAAAAATTCTCCGTCAATACTGTACAAAAGATCCTCAACATCAGTCTCAACGGTAATAGAACCATTTGCATCTCCAAAGCAATCAGGATCTACTGTACCCAAGGACACATCCGCTGCAATATTGGCTTCAACTATCGCGGAAAATTCGGCCATACAATTATTTTGATCTGTAACCGTCAACTCATAGGTTCCCGGCAATAGGTTTTCAAGGGAATTCCCGGACTGACCGTTATTCCACTGAAGTGTGTATCCTGGCTGTCCTCCAAAAACCAGGGTAGAAATGCTCCCGTCACTTTCACCCGCACAGGAAGGTTCTATGTCCAAATCCACCGTTATCGGATCTAATACTTCAAGGTGAACTGTATGCGTTGAATCACAGGCATTTGCAGCAGCAAAACTCATACTATAATCCCCTGTTACACTTTCCAGGTTGCCAAAAATCTCTACGGACTCACCAGCACACAAGGTTATGGTTTCCTCCGTCTCAGCAACAGGCAGCACTTCCAATTTGATCATATGTGTAGAATCACAGGTATTGCCTCCGGTGAAGGTCATGAAATAATCTCCGGCCTGATTAGTCGGGGTTCCAAAGACATCTGCCATTTCATTCTCACATATGGTGATTATTTCCGAAGTCATCACAGAATCAATAACCGTTAGTTCAACCCGATGGGTAGAATCACAACCCGCCACTGAAGCATAAACCTCACTGTACATCCCCGACTCAAAAACCTCCTGACCAAAGAGGATGATGGTGTCCAATTCGCAGATGGTCATCATTTCAAAAGTTGCAGCAGTATCCCGGACTTCCAGTTCAATTCGATCCAACAGCACACAACTTCCAGAGGTATCAATCTGAGCATATTCACCGGCAAGGTATTCAAAATTCCCAAACACCATAGCAGAGTCTCCCTGACAAATACTGACCATTTGATCCGTAACAATGGTATCCGTTGTATGAATCAAGGTTGTGGTATGCGTAGAATCACAACCATTAAAAGCCGAGAAGGTCTGAGTGTAATCCCCTTCTGCTGTTTCCGGATTATTAAATATCATAACCGTATCCCCCTGACAAACACTTACTGTATCCTTTGTCACCAAGGACGGTAAAATGTCAATAATAATAGTATCCACGCTAAAGCATCCGGGAGCATTTTCACCAACTACCTCA
>QQUB01000364.1 GCA_008501835.1 Bacteroidota bacterium | reverse complement strand
ACCCTGGACACAACTTCCAATCCATCAGGGATTTGAGGATATTTCATATGGTTTAGTTTATAAACCTTCATTCCATTTCTAATCAAATCATCCATGTCTCCGAGGACTACTGTATTAGTCTCTGGTCTGATCTCCGTAACATAAACAGGTTTTCCAAAAGCCATACCAAGGCCTTTCCGTTGACCAACCGTAAAGAAAGGATATCCCCTGTGGGTCCCCAATACCTCTCCTTGTGGGTTTACAAAAACACCTCCTGCCACTTGCTCTTCCAATCCATCCACATTCCTGGTCAAAAAGGAACGGTAATCGTTATCCGGAACAAAACATATTTCAAAACTCTCAGGCTTTTTGGACAATTCCTCATATCCGAAATCGGCTGCGAGTTGTCTAACTTCCGGTTTCAACAAGCCTCCTAAGGGGAATTTACTACGATGCAGGCAATCCTGATCTAATCCCCAAAGGACGTAGGACTGGTCTTTATTAAGATCTTTGGCTTTGGAAATATATTTGCGTCCGTTCAATTCATTGATTCTTGCATAATGTCCGGTAGCAATGAATTCACAATCCAGGGCATCAGCTCTTTTCAATAAGGCTGTCCATTTTATGTGGGTATTGCATAAAACACAAGGGTTGGGTGTGCGCCCGGCCATATATTCTTCAATGAAGTTATCAATTACATAATTCCCGAACTCATCCCTGATATCAATTATGAAATGATGAAAGCCCATATTAACGGCTACCTCTCTGGCATCATTAATAGAATCGAGGCTACAACAACCCGTTTCTTTTTTGTTACCACCGGAATTGGCGTAATCCCAGGTTTTCATGGTAATCCCAACAACCTCATAACCTTGCTCATGCAACAACATTGCTGTGACGGTACTATCAATACCTCCACTCATTGCTACTAATACTTTACCGTGTTTACTCATATTTTTATTTTATCGTGCAAAATTAATAAAACTTGAACACGCTTGCTTTAGTTCCTCAAAAAAATGAACCATTCCAAATTAAACGCCTAAACCCTAAAACAGTTTTTGTAAAATCATTGTGCTAATTAAATAATATAGATATCTTTGACGTTTAGATATTGAAGTTATTTGAGAATAGATTTTTTAATATACCCAAAATAATGAAAGCAGCAGATAATTGAGTTTAGCTCAAATTATTTTCCGATTATCGGCCGTCTGCTGAAGCTATTCCCCTCATTACTTTAGATTTACTAAACAGATCAATTATGAATAAATTATTGAGCTTTTCTTTAGCAGCCGTTTTGGCACTTACAACATTTACAGGTTTTACTCAATCCGAGGAATTAGGACTGGCCTCCTATTACGGAGATAAGTTCCATGGAAGTAAAACTGCCTACGGGGATACTTATGACAGAAATAAAATGACTTGTGCTCATAAAAGACATAAATACGGTACCCAGCTCAAAGTGACTCGAATTGACAACAAAAAATCTGTTGTAGTTAAGGTAACCGATCGCGGCCCCTTTGTAAAAGGTAGAGTTGTTGATCTTTCCTATGCGGCTGCAGAAAAAATTGGTCTCATTCAGGATGGCATTGCTGAAGTTAAAGTTGAAGTACTCGGCAGTACGAGTAAAAAGGAAGATAAACCTTCCACAGCTTCGACAAAAAGCAATGATGATAAAGAAGAAATAGTTACCACAACGGTTCGACCGGAAGATTATGATATTCAACCAAGGAGCAGCGCACCTGAAGCAGACAACGATGACACTCCGAGTAGTGAAGATAAAAGAAAAAGTGATGATCCAAAACCAAAGGATTCCGGTGAAGCCTCTGATCAGGGTCCTGATAATGGTGCTTATCCCGTAGGTGTTTACCAACTCGGCAGTCCCGGGAGCGAACCCCAATTCGCTGTACAGGTAGCTTCCATGAGTAGCCATGAAAATGCACTAAGACAAATTGACCTGCTTAAGAAAAAATGGTTCAAAGATGTAATGCTGCTTGCAGAACCCAGAGGCGAAACAGTTTATTATAAAGTATTGATGGGGCCTTTCGAAAGCGAAGATTCTGCCAAAAAATATAAGGAAAGTCTCAAGAAAAAGCACAAAATGGATGGTTTTGTGGTAGGCTTGCCTGTTGAGTCAACAACCACCATCAAAGGCGGTGAACCTTCAGAATATTCCATGAAACAAGACAAACAAAGGGTCGTACTCGAGTCTCCTAAATCAGGTGATTATGGCGTCCAGGTGGCTTCTCTTGATAATTTTGATGCTGCCATAAAATACGTGGATGGCCTTAAAGCCCGTTGGTTCAAAAACATCGTACTTAAAGTTGAGGAAGATAAATATAAAGTAATTCTTGGTCCTATGGAAGAAGAGTCTTCAGCTAAAAATTACATGGACAATCTGGCCAAAAAACATAAAATCAAAGGGTTTGTTGTCAATCTGAATGATTAATTAAGATGTAACAAGGAAAATTGTATCCAAAATAAAAGGGGCGTTTAACAACGCCCCTTTTATTTTTTGTACTCCGGTTATTTTTAATTCTCCAGAACCTCCTGCGGTTTCTGTTTGAGCATTTTACTTAACTGCTTATTAAATAGTATTTCCGATCCAACCCCTACCCCAATTATGGTACGCATCGCGTCCTCAGGTTTTACATCCGTATAAACCAATTGATCAGGTTTTACATGGAAAATAAACCCATTCGTAGGATTAGGGCCCGTTGGAACAAAAACGGTCACAAAATCAATATTAGCCTGATCTTCAGTAACAAAACCGGTCATTCTGGTCTCATTACCAAATACATCCACCAGTACAACCTGTTTGAATGGTGTTTTATCCCTGCCGCTGAAACTTGAAATGGCATCTCTTAAAGTCCCGTAAAAAGGAAGTCTTCGGAGCCAGTTATCTTCTATGAATGTGAAAAATCGATTGCCGAATGTAGTCCTTACAAACAGTCCAATAAAAAAGAATAAGGCGATTACCAAACTGAAAGCCACGAGATCCACCACCCAATCATGTACCGTCGGAGGAAATTCAAAAAGTTTGGTCACGGGAGTAACCAGCTTGCTTATACTTCTAAAAAAGAACTGGATTATCCAGGCGAGTAAAGCCAGTGGCAGCAAAACAAAAATCCCCCCTATTACCGTAGTCGTGAAAAACTTTCGCAGCCTGCGAATAAATATTTTTCCTTTTGTTATTTTCCTTCTCATATTAACTTTGAAACGAAAAAGTATTACCAAAGGTTGTGTAACCTTTCAATTCTCCGTAAAAATTCATTATTAATTAAAGTTGCGAGGTACGAGGTTTATGTTATAAGTTCGTTCAATGCAACCTGACAAAATCAAAACTGAAAATAAATAAACGGAACTACTTCCGAACCCGCTGCCTGAATGGAGATCCAAATTACTACGGAAAGGGTTAAAATATGAATGGGTGCAGGGGCTTTTTCAAAAAATATACCAATTCCGTGGTTTATTTTCTCAGGTAAAAAATGAAGCACAAATCCTAATGCTGTAAGTGCAAATACAGTTTTATAACCTCCAAGAATTTCCATTATCAACTCAGGTTGAAAAGCTACCAGAATCTGACCAATTAATTCATTGGTTACCTGCAAGGATGGCAATGGAGCACCCAATGCACCTGACCGGAAAAAAATCCATCCAATCACCACAAAATGAAATACGAATATCCTGGAAGTTAGTTTTTGTATCCGCTCCCTACCGCTGGATGAACCTAACATACTCAACAATGAAAGCACTCCAAAAAGAACGGTCCACAGTGCCATAAAAGTCAGATTACCTGAAGTCAATTCCCAAAATGCTTGCTGTTCAACGCCGTAAAACCTGAAAAACAAAACTAACTGACCAATTAAATGTACTGTTACAAGAATCAAAAATGACCTCAGGGCAGGATCGTGAAAACCATTCTT
>QQUB01000533.1 GCA_008501835.1 Bacteroidota bacterium | reverse complement strand
GACCCTATAGGTAATGCCAACTTTTTTAATGGATTATTGGATGACATCCAGTTGTACAATGTGGCATTAACGGCTCAGGAAGTTTCAGATTTATACGACGAACAAAGCGTACCACCGGTTATTGCAGATGACCTGGTCGCTTACTATCCATTTAGCGGAAACGCAAATGATGTAACACCGTATAATAATAATGCGGAGGTATCAGGAGCACAATTGGTTGACGACCGTTTCGACCAGGCCAATAAAGCATATAATTTTAATGGTGTCAGTGACGGGGTAACTGCAGCAAATTCCGCTCAATTGAATTCAGATAATACGTCTATTAGTTTTTGGATCAACGTAACAGAATTCCCAGCTACTGGCGAAGTTTATATTTTATCCCACGGTGGATGGCAGGAACGCTGGAAAATATCCTTGCCGAGTCATGGAAAACCAGTTTTCACCACTCATCCGGGATTCTGTTGTAGTGATATGGATTCCGGTACTCCACTGGTTGAGGGAACTTGGACTCATGTAGTTATGACCCATGACGGCACCAAGGATATCATCTACTTTGATGGAGCAATGGTTGCCGAAAAAGATGTTGAAGGCGCATTGGATGTAACTACGAATCCTTTTGGCATTGGTTATAACCCAATCGATAATGCAAATTTCTTCAACGGAAGCCTGGACGAAGTCCAGATATACAATGTAGCGCTTACAGCCCAACAGGTTGAAGACCTTTACAATTTACAGTCTACTCCACCAATGGAAGCCGATACAGAAGCTCCAACGCCTCCGTTAAATCTAAGCGCAGGGGTTGAGTTCAATCATGTATCTCTATCCTGGTGGCCTTCAACAGATAATGTAGGTGTAACAGGCTATAATGTATTTATCGATGGAACTAAAGTGATGACAACTACGGGTAATACAGGTTATTTCCCTGGTTTGGAGCCATTGACAGAGTTTGAATTTGGTGTTTCAGCTGTTGACGAAGCAGGTAACGAATCAACCACTTCTACCCTTCTGGTAACAACAGGACAGGATGAAACTCCTGATACCGAAGCTCCAACAATGCCTGGCAACCTTTCAGCATCAGCAGGATCAACATCCATGTTACTTTCCTGGGATGAGTCAACAGATAATGTTCAGGTAGCTGGATATGTAGTTCTCCTTGATGGAATCTATTATGACAGTCTTGCAGCAAATGTAACATCTATATTCATCGGCGGTCTCGACCCTGAAACCTTCTATACATTTGAGGTTTATGCATTTGACCTTGCCGGCAATGATTCTGAAATTGCAGAAATTACCGTTTCAACCGAGGAAGAAATCACTACCAGTGAACCTGGTTTGGTCGCCTGGTATCCGATGGATGGAGATGCTAATGACGTAACTCCTTATAATAATCACGGTGTAATAGGTGGTGACCCGGTATTTGAAGATGTTTCTCACCCTAATGGTACAGGCGGACAAGCGATTGTATTTGATGGGGTTCAGGATTCGGTAATAGCTGAAAACGCAGTACAACTTATTTCAGATTATACCACAGTAGCTTTCTGGATAAGAGTGGATGCAGTAACTACGGATCCTGAAGCATACGTGCTTGATTTTGGACACTGGAATGAGCGTTGGAAAATCTCATTGCCACAACACCTCAAGATCGTCTGGACAACCAACAGTAATAACAGTGTTTCTGAAAACTTTGTCCACGATATGGATAGCGGTGATGGTAATGAACTGCTCGTAGACTATTGGTGGTATGTAACCATGGTACATGATGGCGTTAATGATATCATTTACCTGGATGGTTCAGAGGTTAATAATCTTCCGGCAGAAGGCGTACTCAACAGTACCGACAATCCATTGACCATGGGAGCAAGTGGAGGAACCAACGGTAAGCAGTACCTGACAGGAGCATTGGATGAAATCAAGATTTACAACAAAGCCTTGACTCCTGCTGAAGTGGAAATGTTGGCCACAACAGGTAGTACGGTTGTTAGTACGGATGACCTTAGTCTATTATCAAGCGTAGTTCATAGCTTCTACCCTAACCCAGTTGAAAGAGAATTAATTATTGAGCATAGCTTCAATGATTATCAGCCTCTGCTGGTTCGGGTATTTGATGTAGAAGGACGACAGGTCGATGCAGTTCGATTTGAGAAAAACGAGATTCCTCTGGACCAGTTTTCAATTGACGTTGACCACTATCCTGTAGGATCTTATTCAGTGAATTTCGTTTTAGGCGGTAAAAATATTGGTTCATTCAAATTCGTAAAACAATAAACAAATCTTCAGCAGGTTGCAAAATAGGTTTCATTGCATCAAAAGGTATTGATTAAAATATTCGAAAATGGTGAAACCTGAGTTAAAAGTGCATAATGCTGAGTGAAGAATGCAGAATTCCTTAATTTCAAGAGCGTATTTTTTCTTTTGAAATTAACCCAAGCATAGTCAGGATATTTAGATGATTCCAATAACTGATTATCACTTCTGCACTTTACATTATGCACTTTGCACTCTGCATTTTAAGCTTCGCAAAAATTGAGTTTATGCTTAAAATACAAAGCTTAAAAGCAACCTGCTGTTATCCTCTTTTAGATTGTTGATCATCCAGACATACAACCAAATCATTTTAGCAAATCAGGTAATCATTCGTCCTGATATGGCTATGCTTTTTTAACTAGTTTTATTTCATTCAGGCTATGATGGCAAAAAGATTCATTGAGAATCCTATTATTTCTACGCATGACATTACCCCAAGCCGTCCGGATTTTGTGGTTGAATGCGTAATGAATCCCGGGGTTTTTGAATTTGATGATAAAGTTTGGGTATTGCTGCGCGTATCAGAGAGACTCCCTCAAGACAATGGAAAGGTCTCCCTGCCAATTATGAAATCAGATGGCAGTATTCAAAATCTCTTTTTCGACAAAAACGACCCCAGGTTGGATACAACTGACCCAAGAAAATTTACATATGACGGTCAAATGTACCTTTCTACTATTTCCCATTTGAGGTTGATGTGTAGTGAGGATGGAATTCATTTTAAGGAACCGGAAAACATTTGTTCAAAGATATTTGGAGAAGGAACCATGGAAACCTATGGCATTGAAGATTGCAGGGTTTCGCTTATAGATGGAGTCTATAATCTAACCTATACGCAGGTTTCTGAAAACGGGGTTGGTGTCGGACTAATCAGAACGAAGGACTGGACGAACTTCGAAAGAAAAGGAATGATTTTTCCACCTCACAATAAGGATTGTGCCCTTTTTGAGGAGAAAATCAACGGACTGTATTATTGTTTCCACCGGCCTTCTGGAATTGGATTGGGAGGAAACTTCATCTGGCTCTCCTCATCCAAAAACCTGACCCACTGGGGAAATCACAAGTGTATCCTTCATACAAGGAAAGGCAAATGGGACAGCAGCCGGATCGGAGCAGGGGCTCCACCCATAAAAACGGATGAAGGATGGTTAGCCATTTACCACGGAGCAGACGATAATTCCAGGTATTGCCTGGGAGCTGTATTGCTTGATCTTGAAAACCCTGAAAAAATATTGGCAAGATCAGATAAACCCATTATGACACCTGCGACTGATTATGAGAAAAATGGGTTCTTTGGTAATGTTGTATTTACCAACGGACAACTGGTAAAAGGTGACAAAATCACAGTATATTACGGAGCTTCCGATGAGGCAGTTTGTGGAGCAGATTTCTCGTTAAAAGAAATTTTAGGGTCATTATAACTCCCGTAAACTCATAGTTTATGATTGTAAAAATTGTGAAATTCAATTGGCTGATTAGCTTTGGAGTTCTCCTGATTTCTCTGTCTTCTTGCTCCAAGTCCCGACAGGAACAAAACGAGTTGGTATTTTGGTCTTCCAACAACAACCGGGAAATTGATTTTGCTGAAAATTTCACGTC
>QQUB01000892.1 GCA_008501835.1 Bacteroidota bacterium | reverse complement strand
ATCGATGCTATTCAGTTTACTGAGAAATATGGTGAGGTTTGTCCTGCAAACTGGACAAAAGGTGAAGAGGGAATGAAAGCAGATCACGATGGTGTAGCGGAATATTTGGCGACTCACGCTAACTAATTCTTGCACAGGTATAAAAAAAGCAAAGGCTCTGGAATTTTTATTCCAGAGCCTTTTTTCTTTCAGGAAAGTAAGCCCCTAAATAATTTTACTTCCTGCCAACCAATTCAATTGTTACCGGCAAATGGTCGCTATATCCTCCGTAATAATTGGGGCCTCCGTAGGTCCTGTTGGGCGTTGGTCCGTTTTTGCCCTGGTACATCAGCCAGTCGTACTTGTGAATGGTTGGGTTCTTTACCATTAGTGGTGCGGTTGGGTCTTTCAGGTAGCCGGAAACAATGAATTGATCCAGCATGTTCCAGTTGCCACGATAATTGTAAGTTCCTTTTTTCTTTTTGTCCATGCTGTAAAAACAGTTATACAGCAAACCGTCAATTGCAGCGCTGTTATCCGGGAGGGCACCCAACACAGAGGCGATACTGGAGTTGTCGGGTTCATCATTGAAGTCGCCCATCAAAACAATGAGTGCTTTGGGATCTTTTTCAAGGATTTCATTCACAGCCAGTTTTACATGTTGGGCAACAAACAATCTTTTGGGTTCACTTTGCTGTAAACCTCCCCGGCGAGATGGCCAGTGGTTTACAAAAACATGAAGTATCTCTCCATTGGATAGTTTTCCTTTTGCATGTAATATATCCCGGCTGGTATAGTCTTTTTCAATGAAGTCCGGAAAGTTAACTCTGATGAATTCTGTTTCCATGACTTTAAAATGCTGCTTCTGATAGAGTAGTGCTACATCGATTCCCCGCATATCCGGAGAATTTTTATGAATGATACCATAATCTCCAGGCTTTAGACTTTCTGTACGGATGAGGTCTTCCAATACAGCTTGATTTTCTACTTCGGCAAGTCCGATAAAATGGGGTGTTCCCAAACTATCCATTACCTGAGAGATTTTTCCAAGCTTAGCCTGGTAACGCTCGGGTGTCCATTGTTGTTTGCCTTCAGGAGTGAAATCTTCATCCAGTTTATCGGGATCGTCAATGGTGTCAAATAGATTTTCGACATTGTAAAAAGCCAGTTTGTAGGACTGCTGGGCCATGAGTCCGCCAGCTGTGATCAATAGAATTAATAAGGTCAGAGAAAGTTTATTTTTATGCATGTTTAATTTTTTTACAAATGTAATTTTAATTTTACTATAATTTGTTTTAAATTTAGAATTATAAATATATTTTGTAGGTCTTTTTTGCGAAAGGGGGTAGCCACGGATGTTCGAATAAATTTTATTTTTATGTTTTCTTGATTCGTGTTATCATATTATCAACCTTAATTCTTGTATTAGTGGCTATATTACACGTAATTCCAATTTCATAAGAAAGCCTATTTGAAAATTTTTAAAAAGCATTTTGAACAAAAAATCTCACCATGTTGACTAAAAAATCACTCGACTTCCTGAAGGACCTGGCCAAAAATAACAACAGGGATTGGTTTCACACCAATAAAAAACGATATGAGGCTGACCTTAAATTGCCTTATGAGCAATTTATTTCCAATCTGATCGAAGCTTATAAGGAGATTGACCCTGAGATCAGTATTTCTGCTAAAGAAGCTGTATTCAGAATTTATCGCGACACTCGATTTTCTAAGGATAAAACTCCGTATAAGACTCATGTAGGTGCACTAATCTCAAGACATGGCAGAAAAGGGAAAGAATCCCCCGGGAATTATATCCATGTAGAAACGGGAAGACTCATGCTTGGTGGCGGAGCCTATTTTATGGAAAAGGAATCTCTCCTAAGCGTCCGAAATCATATCATGCAGAATGCAAGTGAATTCAAATCCATTATTAACAAACCGGGATTCGTGGAGAAGTTCGGAGAGATCAAAGGAGAAAAACACAAAAGAATTCCCAAGGAGTTTAAAGAATTTCATGAAGAGCAACCACTGATCGCCAACAAACAATTCTATTATATGGCAGAACTGCCTCCAAAAATGGTCTTAGGAGACGGTGGAGTTGATTACGTCATGGAGTACTTTAAAGCAGGGGAGGAGCTCAATAATTTCTTAAGAACTGCTATGGGGTTGTAATTCACAGGCTGGATTGATTGCTCATTACCCGAATTAATGAGCAATCAGTTTATTTTTTTGAAGTTCGATTCCTGAGAAAATGATCTGCAAGGACGAGAGCAGCCATAGCTTCAACGATGGGAACCGCTCTGGGTACTACACAAGGATCGTGACGGCCCTTTCCCTCTACAGTCGTTGATTCTCCAGAGATGGTAACGGAATCCTGAGGTGGAACAATCGTTGCAACAGCCTTGAAAGCTGCCCGGAAATATATATCCATACCATTGGAAATGCCTCCCTGGATGCCTCCTGAATAATTTGTTTTGGTTTTGACCTGATCATCCTCCATGAAAAAAAGGTCATTATGGTCTGAACCCCGCATTTCAACTCCTTTAAATCCGGAGCCATATTCAAATCCTTTACAGGCATTAATGCTAAGTATTCCCTTTGCCAGGTCAGCCTGTAATCTGTCAAAAACTGGTTCACCCAACCCAGCCGGACAACCCTTGATTATACAATTGACCACTCCTCCAATAGTATCTCCTGCCTTTCTTACTTCTCTGATCAGTTGTTCCATTTTTTCAGCCATTTCAGAGTCCGGACATCTGACTGGATTGGATTCTACCAGGTCAAAATCTATTTCCTGATAGGGTTTGTCCAAAACCAGGTTTCCTACCTGGGAAACGTAAGCATCAACGTGGATACCCTGTGATTGCAAAAACAATTTTGCAATGGCTCCACCGGCAACCCTGGCAGCAGTTTCCCTTGCGGAGGACCGACCTCCACCGCGATAATCCCGATGACCAAATTTGGACCAATACGTAAAATCCGCGTGTGAAGGACGGAATTTTTCTGCTATATGACTATAGTCTTTTGACCGGGCATCAGCATTATAAATCACCATAGCAATAGGAGTTCCTGTGCTTTTGCCTTCAAATACTCCGGATAGTAATTCAACTTTATCACCTTCCTTTCTTTGAGTAACAATGGCGGATTGTCCGGGACGCCTCCGGGAAAGTTCTTTTTGGATGAATGTCTCATCAATATCAAGTCCTGCCGGACAACCGTCAACGATGACCCCGATGGCTTTGCCGTGAGATTCACCAAAAGTGGTAATCCTGAATATTTGTCCAAATGTATTGCCTGCCATAAATTAAACGATATAATCTGTAGTCCCGGCCTCTTCAACAAGTCTGTTAATATAATGCATGATTCAATTGAACAGCATAATTAAATCTGTACCCCTCACTTTGTAAAAAAGGGGTAAGCGATGAAACGAAGGCACTCTGGGAATAATTAAATCCAACATTAATACTTAAAGCCGTTCTGGGAGAAAAGAAATAATATGCATTCCCAGCAAGACTAAAATAAAAGGCAAATTTATTACTTAATTCCAAATTGCTTGCATAAAGTATACCCGTAGAAACAGCAGAGGTGAAAAAAGTTCGGGTATTCGGGTAAAAGCCGGTTTTGATCGTTAGCTCCGGAAGTGCTGAAAAGTTATTAGAAAGGATCTGGTCACTGTCCAGTAAATACGTTGCACTAACAGCGGCTTCAATATCCAATTGCCATTCCTGATTGATTGGATAGTTAAAAACATAATTCCCAAAAACGAATCCCCCATAATCAATATTAAAAGTACTTGTACTATCGTTTGCAAATTGTTGTATCGAAAATTGAGGCCCAATTCCAAAGGTTAACCGTTCTCCGGAACTTCTGGTGGTTTGTAATCCAAATTCATAGATATCGTAAAGGGATGTGAAATAACTACTACCATGATCATTAACCAGTCCGGCTTTCTGAATATAATCATCGAGGGATTTTATTCTTCTGATACGTCCAAACCTGCTTTCAAAAATCCTTTCATACCTGAGGTCGGAGAGCTTTTGCGCCAAATCAAAAATTGCTTCTGAATCCGGAGTTTGATCCAGGAGACCGAAACGTTCAAAGTCCTCCAAAATGCGCACGGCATGCCAGGCGTCCGTTACAGGTTCAATTCTTCCAAAGCCGTAAATGAAAGGTATTCCGACATTGGTTTGAAGCCTGTTTTCGTAATACCTGATATTTCCATTGGCTTCGTAGGATTCGAAATTATTGTTGAGGAAAACAGAAGCTTCTAAGCCATAAAATCTTTCTGGCTCATAATAATTCCTGTTGATGCGATCGTAGAAAAGACTGATGACATTGGAAATCTGATCCTGGACAGCCTGACCAGTAAAAAAGTCAGTTGCTGCATTTTGGTATGCCCCTGATAAAAAGAGGTTGCCAAAAGTAACTTTCTGATGGTGATAGTCGCTTTCAAAATTATTATAGGCAAGGATAACATTGATGTTTTGGCGAATATTGTCACCAGTATTAATAAGTGTTGATTGGTTTCTAACATCGCCACTAAAGGTCCCTGAAAAATTCAAAGATTTTAGGGAAACTTCCGGAAGAATGAACTGTCCGATATCAAAAGTGTCTATTTGGGCATTTACTCGATTAAAACAAGCGATGAAAAACAGAAGAACGTAAAAGTATTTTTTCATAACCAGGGTTTTATTAATCAATGGTGTTGCCCCTTTGACGAATGAGCTGTTAAGTATGTGGTTTCAGGGAAAACCGTTTAACTAATACTTAACAATTTTAGTCCGTGGGGCAACCGGTTCTTCTCCTTCGAATTTTTTTGCGACTTCCCAGCATTCCACTGTCTATGAAGTTGTAAGTAATGGTTAATCCAGCAATAAAATACCAATCTTTGGAGTTGTTGTCACCTCTTTGAGTTCCGGTGGCTACTGAAACAGGGGGAGCCCCTGTTAATTCTCCCTCCCTGTTGCCAAGGGCTGCAGCCAGTGCTCCATTTCCTGCCAGCAGGTCTTCATAGGCAACGTATGTTCCGCTGACATCATCCAGGTAATCCGTAAAAGTGAAACGGGCTCCACATTCAATACCCAGTGTCCAGTTTTCGGTCAGGGCATATTTTACCCCTAAACCAAATGGTACGGCAAAATCAAAAAGTTTATACGCTTGAGGTCTGTCTGGCATGCCCTGACCTTCAGTTCCTACAGGCTGTAATGGTATTTTTTGACCTTCAAAATCTGTTTTGGGGTCAAATTTAAAACCATTGATTCCTGCAAAAATAAATGGAGATAATGGCCGGCTGTAATTATACGGTTGAAATCCAATAATATTCCATTCGCCTCTTAACGAGAATTCGTAAATGTTTGAGTAATAACTTAGATTCCTTGCCTGAACAGCTTTGTCTTTTGCATTGGCATCTGCTCCGGCAACCTGAGCATAATTAAACCCAAATTTAACCTCAGCAAAATCATTGATTTGGTAGCCGGCAAACAGCCCACCGGCAAGTTTGGTTTCTTTCAATATCAGTCGATTTGAATTTTCACTCAAATCCCCCAGGTAATTCGATCCTCCAACCAATGCTCCCAGATAAAAATGCTGACCTTGGACTGCAAAAGAAAAAATCGACAAGCCTATTATAAACAGATACTTTTTCATAAATAATTTGAATTTGTTGTCCCGGGCGAATTCCAGGAAAGGAACGAATATCCAATTCTGGCTTGAAAATTCCAAAGAGACCGGGATTTAATTGGTGCTAGTCAGGAAACGAGCTGTTGGTTTTTTTAATTGTTTAAGACCCTTTTTGTCTGTAAAAAAAATATTTTTTCAACCAATTGTTTTCTATTACGTTAAATTGGAGTATTATTGGGCTGTTAGAAAATTTTACAACAACAAATATTTTGTGAACACCAATTGCTGCAAAACACATTTTTTGTTTGGCTTGCCAATGGTTAGCAGGTTCAAAACCTTTTTCCTGATCCTAATCCTGTTCTCCATTAGTTCAGGGCCTGTTTTTGATTTTGCAAAACAGATCGTTGAACCTGAAGCGATTGAAATTTGCAACCTCGTTTCAGAATCTGATTCGGAAGAAAAAGAACCCATCGAGGACGAGAAGATTAAGGATTCAAAACTTGAATCATTTTTAATGGCTGATGATAAGAGTGTGTTTCTTACTCAATTCTGCGTTGGTGAATTGTTTTCAGAGCCCTATCTAAATATTCCTGATCCTCCTCCAAGGCAATGCTTTGCAGGTTAGTTATTTATTTACCATTTATTAGTTAGAGATGACTTCAGCCAGGAATGCTGAAGAATAACCATTTTTGTTTCAAAAAGTATGAATTGCCCTGTAAGATTTATGGGATATATTTGTACTATGTAAAAATCAACATCAGTGAACAAATTATTTGATTTTAAACATTTTAGAGGAGATTTTTTCGGAGGAATTACAGCGGGTATTGTTGCCCTTCCTTTGGCGCTGGCTTTTGGGGTGAGTTCCGGATTGGGGCCTAGTGCAGGTCTGTACGGAGCCATTTTCATCAGTTTCTTTGCCGCATTATTTGGAGGAACCAATACACAGATTTCCGGTTCGACCGCCCCGATGACAGCTGTTAGTATGATCATTATTGCAGGTATTGTCGCTGCATTTGATGGTGATGTTAACAAAGCCCTTCCGGCTATTTTGACAGTTTTCCTAATGGCTGGTATTATGCAGATCGGCCTTGGGTTTATGGGGTTAGGTAGATACATCAAATACATCCCTTATCCTGTGGTTTCAGGGTTTATGACTGCTATTGGGGTTATTATCCTCGTTACGCAGTTGCTTCCTGCTCTTGGATATTATCCGAAAGAAGACCAGGAATATGTTGAACAATTCAAGCCCTATGCAGAGGAAATAATCCTTGATAATATATTAAAAGATGAAGCCGGTGAAGGTATCTTGGTTCTGGAAGATTTTGAGACAACCATTGAAAGGGCAGGAGCTATTACTGAAGCTGATATCCTGAAAGAGTCACAAACGCTGGCAGGAAAAGAAGCCTCAGGGGTTATCGGTTCTATCAAGGTACTGCCAAGAGCCCTCAAAAACGTAAACTGGCTGGAATTGCTGCTGGCATTAGGTACGATTATCCTCATTTACGGCTTTAAACGTATAACTACCGCAGTGCCCAGTACCCTGGTTGCCCTTTTGGTCATGTCGGGGATTGCCTTTGGGTTTGGGTTGGATTATCGACCCATTGAGACCATTCCAAGTGGGTTGCCGTTACCAAATTGGGCCATTTTTACGGAATTTAAATTAAGCAGTATATCCCCCTATATATTTACCGCTTTGACCCTTGCCTTGCTTGGTGCGATTGACTCCCTGTTAACATCAGTGGTAGCAGATAATATGACCAAGACAAAACACAAGCCTAATCAGGAATTGATTGGTCAGGGAATTGGTAATAGTATTGCAGCTGTATTTGGAGGAATACCGGGAGCCGGAGCAACAATCAGGACGGTTGTAAATATTAATGCCGGGGGTAAAACCAGATTGTCCGGTATGTTGGCCGGAGTTCTGCTACTGGTTATTTTATTGGCGCTTGGACCAGTGGCTTCTCAGATTCCTGCAGCAGTTCTGGCCGGAATTCTTATCACGGTTGGTATTAATGTAATGGATTATAAAGGACTTAAAGCCATTCCGAACATGCCGAGGACAGAAGTTACGGTACTGATTGTGGTTTTGGTTTTGTCATCTGTCTGGAACTTGGTTTATGCAGTTGGGGTTGGCCTCGTGATTGCTTCACTCATGTTTATGAAGCAAATTGGTGACCTCACCGGTAAAAGGTCGGATGTCGAACCTCTGATCAAGGAAAAAGCCTGGCCGGATGAAGAGGGATTTCCTGATGAGCTGGAAAAGAAATGTGTCATCAAGCACATCAAAGGACCTTTGTTTTTTGGATCGACCAGTGAATTCCAGCAGTTGGCCCGGCAAATACCCGAGACGGCAGAAACAATCATTATTCGAACGGGTAGAATGCAATATATGGACCAATCGGGATTGTATGCCATGGAGGATATTCTCGTGGATCTTGTAAACCAGGGTAAACGAATACTTTTGGTGAATATACCTAATCAACCCAGGTATATGATGGAGAGAATTGATATTATACCGGACCTTATTCCTGAAGAACAAATCTTTGATACCTTCAAGGAATTACTGGCCTGGTTGAAAGTAAATAATAAAAACGGAAACGCAAAAGTTTAAATTTATGCAAACACAAACAAAAGAAACTCAGGCGGCGATGTCGCCTGATACTGCTTTAGATATGCTAAAGCAGGGAAATCAAAGATTTGTCCAAAGTCAAAAAGTGGACAGAGATCATAATCAGCAAGTTACCGAAACCACTGGGGGACAATACCCTTTTGCGGTTGTTTTGAGTTGTATTGATTCCAGAGTGCCTGCAGAGATTGTTTTTGATCAGGGTATTGGAGATATTTTCAGCGTCAGGGTTGCGGGCAATGTGGTAAATGAAGATGTACTCGGTTCTATAGAATATGGCTGTAAAGTGGCTGGTTCCAAGGTATTGGTAGTCATGGGACATACCAAATGTGGTGCAGTGACTTCAGCCTGCAAAGGTGTCGAATTAGGAAACATCACGCCTCTTTTGGCTAAGATCAAACCTGCAGTACAGGCTATTGAGCCAGGAGGTACTGTTTCGGATCCTGATAAAATCGAAGAAGTGGCTGTGAAAAATGTGGAGCTATCTATTGATCAGATCAGAAAAGAAAGCCCGATACTTGCTGAGATGGAAAAGAATGGAGAGATCAAAATTGTAGGAGCTTCCTATAGTGTAGCTACCGGAGCGGTAGAGTTCCTGTAATCACTTTTCATATTAGAAATAATAAAGGGTTTCCGATGTTTTAATCGGAAACCCTTTTCTTTATGAAAAAAAAATTTAAAGAAGTTTTTTCAATTCCGCTTCAATTTGTGCAGCTCCACGAACAGCAGTTGAAGCAACATTTCCATCACGATCGATGAGGAACGCTCGTGGAATGCTTCGTACACCATAAAGAGCCGCAGGAGCTGATTGCCATTTTTTGAGATCACTTACATGGTATGGCCAGGTGAGTTTATCCTGTTCGATGGCTGATTCCCATCTTTGCTTACTGCCATCAAGTGAGACACTGAATACAGTGAATCCCTGGTTTTTATATTTCTCATAAACCTTAACTACATTTGGATTCTCTGCACGACATGGACGGCACCAGCTGGCCCAGAAATCCAGCAAAACTATCTTGCCTTTCAGATCGGAAAGCGAGTATTCTTTTCCGTCAGGTGCAGTAAGAGTAATATCCGGTGCAGGCTGGCCAACTGAAATAGGACCTGAACCACCCGGGGCACTCTGTTTTTTGGTTTCCATAGCCTGAATAAAACTTGCGTAATCTGCTGCGGTAGGAGAGGATGGATCCGCCTTTTGAAGTTTATCGAGTGCTTTCTTTTGAAGGTCGAGTCCATTATTGCCCATCGACATATATGCAAGGAAAGCACCTAATTCCGGATTTGAAGTGGTATCAATGAACTGCTGCATATTGGTTGAGTTAAACCTTCGGGCAATCATTTCGCGAATCACATCTCGCAATATTTTGGTATCATCCGAACCAGTGACCTCAAAACCATATCTTGGAACATCTTTAATGTCACCCGTAAATTCTACAACTTTTTCTTCTCCGCTCAAGGCCATTCCGATACGACCATTACTTCCGATTCTCATATTGTAAATTCCCTTGTCAGCTCCTTCGGGGAAATTGATGGAAAAGCTACCGTTGGCATCAGTGGAAGTGCTTGTAAGTACCTCACTGGCCTTGCCAATATACATGCGGTCAATAAAGACCTGAGTGTTCGGGGCATTTAAAAACTGCCCTTTTATCGTGGTGCCGGGTGCACTGTTTTCGCCGCCACAAGAATATATGAAAATGGCAATGGCAGCCAAAGTGAATAGTTTAAGGATATTTTTTGTCATGATAAGAAGTTTGTTTTTTGTAACAAATTTATGGTTTGTCAGTTTAATTTTTATTTGGTTCAAATATGATACAATAAATTTTCAAAGCAAAAATCAGTGGTTTTTAGGAAATCTTTAGTGAAAACAGTCACAAGGACTTAAAGTTGGTGCGTGAATACGTTAATGTAGCATGCTTTATTTTCGATTTGCAAAGATAGAATTTGCAATTAAAAATCGGAAGTATGAATGTTAAATTTGAACGGGTGTAGTAGTGTAATCCTCATTATATCAGGGTGTTGACAAAGAAAAACAATATAAGATAAACCCAAAGCAGATCCAGAAAGTGCCAATAAACGGAAATCAACCTCAATCTGAGTTTATTATTCTTATCTGAAAAATAAACGAGTTGTTCCTCTGGTTTCCTGGTGTTTTTATCGGTTTTGTATAGGAAAATGCTCAGAAAAGGTATTCCTGCAATAACATGAATAAAATGAAGGCCTGAAAGTAAATACAGGTAGCTGGATGAATTATCCGTTGCCAAAAAGATATTGTTTTGAATCAGTTGATACCAACCGTAAATCTGGCCAATCAGGAATAAAACAGCCAACCCCAAAGCCCCCGCTAACAATTGTTTGTAGCGGATTATATCGTCACTTTCGAAAGCTTTTTTAGCTCGGATAAGCGCAAGACTGCTAAGCACCAGCAAAATAGTGTTGATCAAAAAGATATATGGCAGATCCAGAGGAGGCAGGTTACTTTGAACTCTGGTGTAGATAAAGGCAACAGTCAGGCTAACGAACATCGCCGACAAGCCAAATAGGGCGACGAATAAAATGATGTTATAGGGGTGGAAACCAAATGATTGATACTCCTTAATACCGTGTGCATAATACTTTCGCATGATAGAAAAGGCATTCTTTTTTTAAATTGTACTCCCGATATACCTGATTTTTCCCTCCGTTTGCACAGTTTTCCTAACTTAACTTTTAGTATCTTAGCATAAAAGTAGCCTAAATGCTGAGCTGTGATAATTGTAAAACGGTATTGCCGGAGGAGGCCAGGTTTTGTTTTAACTGTGGCCAACCTGTTGTGACCAAATCCAGGACCATGTCTGGCCCTCCTGTTATCGATGTATCCGGTGATGTAACAGCCCAATTTAATGAATTGTTTTTCAGCGGATTAAAAAATTTACTGGAGCAGGAGCAAGATCCCAAACTTTTTCAAAAATATTCCGAAAGGGTGTACCAATGCGGTTTCAGAGATATCATACAACGGCGCGGCGAGCAACTTGGAGAAAAAATCAGGGATCCGCAATTTTCTCATGACGATTTGAATGAAACGGTAGAGGCGTTGCTGGATGAATTGCTCGATTTTTTCATAATCAGATACTGTGGTGACCTTAACGTGGTGGATCTTCCTGAGGCCATTCTTAAATACCATGAAAAAGGGATTCACTTTGCCGAACTTTTCCAGATGGCCCTTGATTATCTTAATTTTGATAAAGAAGATGAACCCGTTTATACGGATTTCCTGAAAATGCCCGTGGAAAAACTTAAAGCAGCCGGGAGGTCTTTTTTATTTCCAGCTCCTAAGGAAAAGATACTTTTCATCTGCGACTTAAGTTTGCTAGGTTCCTGCAGGGAAGGATTCTCCATGACAGAAAAGGCTATTTACTGGAAAACCCCCATGCAAAAAGCCAAAAAAGTCTTCTATGCCGATCTGGAGGAAATCAAAAGAGTTGAAGACTGGATAACCATAAACGGAAAATTTTTCCATGTCAATCCTATGTTAAATATACGAGTGATGAAACTGCTTAAAAAGCTTAAAAAAATAATATGAATTCAATTTTGATTGGTTCAAAGCTAGTATTGTTTTTCTGGTTTTTTATTTCCATTGTAATATTATCATCCTGTGCAGAAGGTTCTAAGAAAAAGTCCGTGGTGGATTTTGGGGTTGTAGACCTTGAAAATCAAGACTTGGAAACATTCGATAATGATCAGGTATTCATTGCCATTGCCTCTATGACCTCTCCAAGGGAAACCATAATTTACTATGATCAATTAATCCACTATCTTTCTGAAAAGCTCGGTCAAACTATTTTAATAAAACAAAGGAAAACATACAGTGAGGTTAATGACCTTTTAAAAAACGGAGAGGTTGACTTTGCATTTATATGTTCGGGTGCGTACGGCGAGTTATCAAAAACGGGTAAGGTTTCTCTATTGGTTGCCCCTCAAATAAATGGTAGAACGTTTTACAGGGCATATATTATAGTGAACCAAAATACAGTAGTAGATTCTTTTGAAGGCCTTAGCGGTAAAAGCTTTGGCTTTACGGACCCATTATCACATACTGGTTATATGTTTCCATTGCAAATATTGGAAAACATGGGAACTAACCCTCGAATTTACTTTTCCAATACAATTTTTACTCATGGGCATGACATTTCCATAGAAATGGTTAACAGAAACGTTTTGGATGGTGCTTCGGTTCATGGGTTGATTTTTGATTATTTGTCTGAAATTAAGCCAGATCGTGTGAAAAATGTGAATGTAATTAAGAAATCTGACTGGTTCGGAATACCTCCTATCGTAATTCCAGTAAGTTTAGAAAAAGAAAAGATTGAAAAATATCGGAATATATTTCTTGATATTCACAAAGACAGCATTGGGAAAGGTATCCTTGAAAATTTAAAAATCGATTCGTTTGTTTTAGTCAAAGATTCGATTTATGATAGTGTACGTATAATGAAGGAGCATGTCGATCATTAAAAAATCCAGAGCCTCCCTTTTTTGGAAGTTTTCCGTAATTACAACGATTGTTGTTCTTTCTTTTGGCATGATTAATATTTACCAATTATGGAATACAGTTTATCATTCATTTGAAAAGGAAATTGACAAAAGATGTAAGGTACTTTCCTCAATGGTGGCGGAAAAAGTTATTAGCCCAATGGTCTATGACGATTGGGTAAATGTTTATTCTATTTTAGATGAGACCCATCGAAGTGATTCTGGGATTGCCTATATTTTTATTCTTGACCCAGAAGAAGAAAATATTATTGCTCGGACCTCCGGGATGTATATCCCAAATGACCTCAAAAATGCCAATTCAATTGTAGCTGGAAATTATAATATTCAGGTTATTGAAACCAGGAATTACAAATATGATGTAATTCGTGACATAGCCTACCCCATAATGAATGGTGAAATTGGAATTGTTAGAATGGGCATTGTTGAAGATAGCATTCGATCAGAATTGAGAGAAGCATCAAAAAATCTCCTGTTAATGATTGGGTTGTTTTTATTACTTGGGTTGTGTGGAGCTTTTTTCTTCTCCTATATTATTACGGCGCCAATTAAAACCCTAAGTCAAAAGGCGAAGAACATTGATTTGGATTTTATTGAAAGGGAAGTAGTTAATATACACCCGCCAAGATTTAAAAGAATCTTTAATTTTTTTATTGCTGACGAAATGGACGTTCTAATTTCTGCTTTCAATTTGATGATGGCCAGGCTAAGAGCAAATTTAAAGGAACTGAAATCAACCAGAGATTCATTTGTTCAGACTGAAAAACTTGCTTCCATCGGAACCCTCACCTCAGGTATTGGGCATGAAATAAATAATCCTCTGTCAGGCATTAAAAATGGCGTGAACAGGATTCTCAAAAACCCTGGAAACACTGAACAAAACCTGAAGTACCTTGGATTAATTTCAGAGGCAACGGTTAAAATTGAAAATGTTGTTCAGCAATTGTTGAATTTTAGCCGAAAACAGGATATAGTTTTTGAAGTAGTTAATCCGGCAGAGGTTTTGGAGACTTCCATCAGTTTAGCTGGATATAAATTGAAAAAGCACAGGGTTGAAGTTGTACATAGTCTTTGTTGTGTTCAATATATAAAGGCTAGTGTTAATCACCTGGGACAGGTTTTTTTAAATCTTTTGCTTAACTCTATAGATTCAATTGAAGAGAAAAGGAAAATAATCCCTGATTATGAAGGAGTAATCCGTGTGACTATCGAATGCAAAGAAGGTAAATCTTTTATTTCTTTCATTGATAACGGCATTGGAATAAAACCTGAAAATATTTCTAAAATTTATGATCCGTTTTACACATCAAAAGATGTAGGAAAAGGAACTGGTTTGGGCCTGTACGTTTCTTTTGATATTATTAAAGAACATGGAGGTAAATTATCTTGTTCGAGTAATTACGGCAAAGGGGCAGAGTTTTTTATTGAACTTCCTTTGGAAGCTACGATAATTCCAGAACAGAGCAATTAGTATATTATTCTTAGTGTTTAAAAAATCATTTTGGGAATGAAGATATTTGTTGTTGATGATGAAAGGTTAATAAGAGTTACTCTGGCAGACGATCTGAGAGATGAAGGGCATGAGGTAATTGAGTTTTCGAATGCAATTTCAGCATTGGCGCAATTAAAAGAGATGAACCCGGAAATAATTATTACGGATTTGAAAATGCCAAAAATGTCCGGGATTGAGTTTTTAGAAAAAATAAAAGCGCAAAATAAGAACATTCAGGTCATTTTAATGACGGCATTTTCAACCATTCAGACCGCCATTGAAGCTATGAAACTGGGGGCATACGATTATGTTCGAAAACCATTTGATAATGATGAAATGCTTATTGCCATTAAGCGTATTGAGGAATTGATAAAAATTAAAAGAGAGAATAAATTCTTAAAGGCAGAGCTTCAACCAAAATATGACTTTTCTGCTTTTGTAGGTGTTTCGAATAGTGTTAAACAATTGTTTGAACACATTAAAATTGTAGCTGATAAAGAAACATCTATATTAATAACCGGAGAGACTGGAACGGGAAAGGAGTTGTTGACCAAAATAATCCACTTTAATTCAAACCGAAAGGATAATCCCCTTGTCAAAGTCAGTTGCGCAATACTCTCAAGGGAAATTTTTGAAAGCGAACTATTCGGTCATGAAAAGGGAGCCTTCACTGGAGCTGATAAGTCTCAAACCGGGAGATTTGAGCATGCTGATACCGGGACCATTTTTCTTGATGATATTGATGATGTTCCACTGGATCTGCAGGTTAAATTACTTAGAGTTCTGGAAGAGAGAGAGGTTGAAAGAGTAGGAGGTAATGCTCCGATTAAAATAAATATCAGGGTAATAGCCTCTACAAAAAAAGATTTAAGGAAACTCGTTG
>QQUB01000097.1 GCA_008501835.1 Bacteroidota bacterium | reverse complement strand
GAGTAGTCCTATGACGAAAAAAGGAATGATCGTATTCGGAGTAGCTATTGGGTTACTGACAATGGTAATCAGGTATTTCGGAGCTTATCCGGAAGGTGTATCATTCGCCATTCTGATCATGAATGCCTTTGTTCCGTTACTGGATAAATTTTTCAAACCAAAACGATTTGGTCACAACTTAATCAAAGACAAATGAGCAAACCTAAATCGACATTGATCAATATGGTCCTTGTACTGCTGGCCATTACAGCGGTTTCGGGATTTTCACTGGGGTATATCAACGAGTGGACAAAAGGACCTAAGGAAGCAACTCGTTTGGCAAGAAAATTAGCAGCCATTAAGTCTGTGCTTCCTGAGATTACCAATAATCCTGCTGAAGAATTGATCCTGCTGCCAACTGGGCCTGATCAGGATAGTCTGGAATGTTATGTTGGTAAAAAAGATGGAGCAACCGTTGGATACGCCGTTTCAACCTATACAAAAAAAGGATTCAGCGGATTGATCAGGATAATGGTTGGATTTACCGCTGAAGGTAACATCGTCAATACCGTGGTACTTGAACACAAGGAAACCCCCGGGTTGGGTACGAAGATGAAAGAGTCAAAATACAAGACCCAGTACCATGATAAAAATCCGGCTACTTTTGATATCAAGGTTACCAAAGATGGTGGGGAAATCGATGCAATAACCGGTGCGACAATCACCTCCAGAGCATTTTCGGAGGCCGTTCAGCTCGCATATGATGCATTGGTGGAAAATAAAGTTTTATCTCAAAATTAACATTGCCAAAATACATAGAGATGACACAGTGGAAAAATTTTGTAAAGGGGATAGTTAGTGAAAACCCGGTATTTGTCATGTTGCTGGGTATGTGTCCCGTACTCGGGGTCACCTCCACGGCCATGAACGGTCTTGGGATGGGGGTTGCAACTATGTTTGTACTCGTGATGTCCAATATAGTGGTTTCATCAATCAAAACGCTGGTGCCTGATAAAGTGAGGATTCCGACTTTTATCGTAATCATTGCCACTTTTGTGACTATAGTAGAAATGGTACTGGAAGCTTTCCTCCCATCTTTGTATGAACAATTAGGAATCTTTATTCCATTGATCGTGGTGAATTGCCTTATCCTTGGTAGAGCTGAAGCCTTTGCTTCCAAGAACAACCTCGTTTCATCTGTTGTGGATGGATTGGGAATGGGAGTTGGATTTACATTGGCGTTGACTGCACTGGGAGCGGTAAGAGAGATGTTGGGTAATGGGTCAATTTTTGATATCGCTTTTGTTCCGGAAGGAGCTTCAACATTCATTTTGTTCATACTGCCTCCGGGAGCGTTTATAACACTTGCTTTCCTGGCAGCACTGTTCAATCGAATGACCAGAGCGGCCCAGAATTAAAGGGAGAAGAATAATTCAAGGTTTTGCCTTTGCCTGGATTAGAGGGTAGGTAAGGCGACATGGATACATCCTCGTGCACACAGTGCCGGGACCTTTTTCGAAGAACCAATTAACAAAAAGTAAAACATCAATTATGGAATATCTTGTAATAATCATTGCAGCCATATTTGTCAATAATATTGTATTGAATCAATTCCTGGGTATATGCCCTTTCCTGGGAGTTTCGAGTAAAGTTTCCACCTCAGTGGGTATGTCGGGTGCCGTTGTTTTTGTAATGACCATTGCGACGCTTGTAACCTTCCTTTTGCATGAGTATCTTCTTGTGCCACTTGGACTCGATTATATGAGGACTATTACCTTTATTCTCGTAATCGCCGCATTGGTTCAAATGGTAGAAATTGTTTTAAAGAAAGTCAGTCCGTCCCTTTATCAGGCATTGGGTGTTTTCCTTCCTTTGATCACCACCAACTGTGCTATTTTGGGTGTTGCTATTCTCGCGCTGGGATTTGAAGATGCGACGTTGATCAAAGCCTTGGTATTTGCCATAGCTAATGCTGCAGGTTTCGGGTTAGCGCTGATCGTTTTTGCAAGTATGAGAGAATATCTGGACCTGATAGATGTTCCTGAAGGCATGAAAGGAGTGCCGATGTCCTTGTTGATCGCAGGGTTGTTGTCATTGGCCTTTATGGGGTTTACGGGGATCGTATAAGATTTATTTATGCTCTGATAAAAAAAGCAGGAAGTTGATTTTTTGACTTCCTGCTTTTTTGTTGTAGATGTTATATAGCGTACCTACGGCACTTGATTTATTCTAACCGGCAGTAGTTACCTATATAGCCGTCCCGATGGGACTTTCATTTTACTAAAAGAATATTATTGACCTACTCCGCCGCCTGAGCCTTCATTTCCTCTGCCACTTCCTTACCCAGATAATTGTCGATCAGGTAGTGCCCAAGATAAATAACCGGTGTTAAAACCACCGCCATTATAAATTTATAGGCATATTGAACTGTACCTACTGCAAACAATAGAGACCACGACCAGGGTTCAATAATACCTGTAATCTGAGGGCCCAGTTTAAAGGCAATATACAGTACCACAAAACTGTCAAACAATTGCGAGATCAATGTAGATCCGGTAGCTCTTAGCCAGACCCATTTTTCTCCGGTAGCTCTTTTTATTCGGTGGAATGACAAAACATCGACCATCTGTGCCACCAGAAATGCCATGACCGATCCTACAATGATCAGAAGGCCTTGCCCAAATACGACCTTAAAGGCATTTTGCATATTGGGTACCCCTTTGGTTTCATTTTGAGTAACCCACCAATCTGCCGGCGCTAACTGAATAGCCCCGAAAATCATTACAAAGGCGTAAATGATCATACCCACAGCAAGGAAGGAAAGTAACCGGATTCCTTTGCGGCCGTAATACTCATTGATGATGTCTGTCATAATGAATACCACTGGCCAAAGCAAAACACCTGCTGAAAATTGAAGGGCACCTTCCTGTCCGAACAAATTGAAATTAAAAGGTTCCCAACCCAAGGTGTCTTCGAGGGCAAATATCTTTACTCCGATAAACTCTGCCACCAAAGCATTGGTGATGAAAAATCCACCAAGAATGATGAAAAGCCGTGTAGGTTTTTGTCCAACAATATTTTTGATTCCCGTTATTTTCTCCGATAGGTCCATTTTGTCAATTTATTAGGTGAAAACTCCAACCCTTTGTTCTAAGTTTGAGGTCTCTAAAATAAGAGCCCTGATGGGCATTCCAAAACTTTTTTTATTTTGCAAAAAAAAACGCGCATGTCTTTCCTGAAGCAATGGTTGCTAATTTTACTCCTGATTATTCCGACCTTAGTCTCTTCACAGACCTTCAGTCCAAACTTAAACCTTTCAGATGCTACTCAGGTTCACATCCTGACCACAAACAGGGGGGATATTTTTATTGGCAGAGTCGTTGAAATTATTGATACCCGGGTAAGTTTTCTTGCGAATGGAGATATTCCCATTGAATTCCAGTTTAATGAAATCAATAAGATTACTGTAAAAGGAGAAGGATTTCTCCCGCACAGTGATGGGGACGAAAAGGAGCTTGCTTTGCCAGGAAGACCTGTTCAGGAACCGTTTAATACCCAACTGATGTTTTTAACGGCCACAGCTTTTTCTTTAGATCGTGGCAAAAGTCTTTATTCCAATGTTGATGTATTATGGAATTCCATAGATATTGGAGTGACCGATAATTTTCAGGCAGGGTTTGGTGTATTGTTACCCTATATGGCAATTCCGAGAGCGAAGTTCACTTTTGATATATTGGATAAAGTACATCTGGGAGCTGGTATTAATGTCTTTACGGTTTATGACTTTTATTTTAATGACTTCAACATGGCTTTTCATCCTTTTGCAGTGACTACTTTTGGCGAACCGAATCTTTTTGTAAATATAACCGGGGGATATATCCTTCCTGTCGGATTTATTGAAGACCGATTCATGGTTGCCGGCCTTGGGG
>QQUB01000342.1 GCA_008501835.1 Bacteroidota bacterium | reverse complement strand
GGATTTGGTGTCGATCTGACCGTGATTAAAATGAAGAACTGGAGTCGTTCCATGACCTGGGATGAAACCGGGTTGTTTTGGGTAATGCCTTCACCGAATATGGGCACATTTGAGACGGCTGTGGTTGATCCCGGCCAGTGCCTTTTTGAGCGAACAAATTTATCGGAAGGACGCGGTACCACCAAACCATTCCTGATGGTCGGCGCTCCATGGGTTGATGCAGAAAAAGCTGCGGAAGACCTGAACAGCAGAGGCATTGAAGGAGCAGTCTTCCGGCCGGTTCATTTTATACCGGATATGTCTGGTTCCAACCCGAGAAAAAAGCCATGGAAGAAAATGTGTGCCGGTGTGGAGGTCATGCTTACGGATTATAAAAAGTATCGTTCGGTGGAAGCAGCCATTCACATTTTTGATGCCTTTGATAAAACCAATCCGGGGAAACTGGAATGGTCGCCGCCGAAGGCGATTAAAGGTTTGGACAGGTCTGGTGAAACGGTGGATAAGGTGCTTGAGGCTTGTGAAAAGGAGGTGGCAGGTTTTAAGCATACCAGGAAGAAGTATTTGTTGTATAGATGATCTTTGAGGGCGCTGAGTATTTTTAGTTCAAAAGTAAAATTATGTTTAACCCATTTAAACTAGTGTTTATTCTGATTATCCTATTAGTAAATATTGGATATGCCCAGGAAGTGCCTTTTCAAAAGCAGCCGGTAAACATTTTATTAGATCTGCCAGTAAATTTCAACGGAGAGGTATCTATTGAACCATTAAACGGTGAGATAGAAGTAAATATGGAGGGAAAGGTTAAATTCCAACTGCCGGAATTGCCAAAAAATATTCTGATCACTGCTGGAGATAAGCAACTGGAAGTCAAAACAAAGGATTGGAACCCTCCGTACAGCTACAAAGTCCTTCCGGATGGACAAACGGTGCGGGAAGGGCCCTGGGTTGAATTTAGGAGATTGCCGGAACAGCTGACATATGATTCCGTTTTTAATGTTTTGTGCAAAAGCGAATATCCCGGACAATCAAGTATTAATGGGAAGCAGGTGAAGATGTATCAAACGGGTATTTTTTTTAAAAAAGTGATATTTAAGCCTGGTTGGAACACCATTAAGGCAAGGGTAGCGGATGAGGATGGAAATATAGCCGATGCAGAAACCAGCATCTTTTATCAGCAAGGAGGTAAGCCGGTCAGAGCTGCGCTTCCCTTATGGATTGATTCAGCCTCATTCAAGCCTGCCGAAAATCAGGTACTTTTATCCGAAGATCATATCAATTTGAGCTTTAAAGGTTCAAAGGGACAATCCGCCTATGCCCTGATTCGCCCGGGTAAGATTAAGGTTCCGCTTCAGCGAAAAGATTTCCGGGATTATAGTTTATATCAAGGGAATTTCCGGCTTAATAATCTGAAGAAAAACAAAAAATATTTTATCGAATATGTGCTTGAATCTACTGGTGGTCGTCCTTTAAAATACAGATCCCCTTCTATCATTGGCATCAATGACCTTCAGGATTTTCCTTTGGTGGAAACCAATTCAAAGCACAGCCTTTTAACCTATAACCTTGGCCCGATTCGGTTGGGAGGACCAATTATAGCCGATTACCCCAAAGGAGTTCATTTACAGGTGAATGGAGATGTAGGTGATTATTACCGAATAGCCCTCGATAAAAACACCGGCGGAATGATCAAAAAAGAAAATGTTCAATTACTGCCCCCAATAACTTTAAAACCTACTTACTTCCTTCAATATGCTACTGCAGTCCCCGGGGATAATATGGATATGGTGAATATTCCTTATTCCCAACCAGTTCCATATGCCGTGTTCCCTGAGCCTGATCAGGGAAGGATAAGGGTCATACTATATGGTGTTAAAACTTCAAGTACCTGGTTGAGCCATCGACAAGGTTTGAAAATAGTGGATAAACTTACCTGGCAGCAAACCACTCCAGATACCTATGAAATGATTGTTCAATTAAAAACCTCCAAATTGTGGGGTTACGAGTTAGTTAAAAACGGGAATTTCCTTCAACTGCAGATAAAACATCCTCCCCATTTTGAAAACGATCACAACGGTGTGCCTGCTAAAGGATTGAAAGTAGCTATTGAAGCCGGGCATGGCGGGCACAATACCGGCACCACCGGTTTGTCCGGCATGCTTGAAAAAGATGTTAATCTTGATGTGGCCCTAAAACTGGAAAAGATCTGTAACGATCATGGAATTGAAGTGGTGATGGTTCGTGAAGAGGATACGTATATGACACTTCAGGAGAAGAGAGATATAGTCGAAACGTCTGATGCACACCTTTTGGTCAGTATCCATGCAAATGCTGCAGCCACCAGAGGCGATTATCTCAGGGTTGGGGGCGTATCAACTTATTATCACAATCCTTTTTGGGCCGGATTTGCCGAGATTATGTACGGGGAATTATTGGAGCTTCCTCTGGATGAGTTCGGGGCGGTTGGCTCTTTTAATTACCTCGTGACCAGAATGTCTTCCCGTCCGGCTGTTTTGGTTGAACAGGGATTTATGAGCCATGCGGAAGATGAAGAGAAGCTGGCTTCTCCCGAATTCAGGCAACAAATGGCAGAGAAAATATTTCGTGGCATAATCGAATTTGTAAGGTATATGGAGTAACAAAACTTTCATCCGGGTATTTACTGTTTTGTCTGTAAACCCGCATACTTTTAGCCTTTTTTGATTTCCTTTACTGGGTATTAATCCTATCTTTGATGTTCTGCTCAAAATGCAGATCATCTGATGAAAAACCTGACTGTATTATTATTGACGTGCCTATGTCTGCCGAATCTTTTGTTTTCCCAGGAGATCAATGATTCTGAAAATCTGCAAGACTGCGTTGACCGCTTATATGGCACAAATGACCTGTTGGTAAATGGGCGCACCTATGTCCCGGTTAATACCAAAGCTTCAGGGCACCCCTTCTTTGCCCGGGAGGAATTCACCAAAGGAACCATTTATGTCAGATCCAAAGCTTTTGTGAATGTCGATATCAGATATGATGTCGAAAAAGATCAGTTGGTGTTAAGGCAAAACCTTAATAATGGCATCCCCGTGCAGGTGGTGGTAACCCCCGCATTAGTAGATTCTTTTATGATTAATAATCACCATTTTGTCAATAACACACATGTTTCCTCAAACAACTATGGGAATGGTTTTATGAAAGAGCTTTATGCAAGTGAAATTGGGTTCTATCAAAAGACCATAAAACTCTTTTATCCAACGTATTCCAAAATTCATCCGAATGGCCGTTACGGAGAGGAAGAAGTAAGTTATTATCTCGTTAGATCCGGGCAAATGTATGAGGTCAGGAATAAGCAGGATTTTTTGAAATATTTTTCTGAACACAAGAAAGAAATAAAGCTGTTTTTGAAACAAAAATCCATTCGGTTCAGAAAGGCAACGGATAACCAATTTTTCAACCTCCTTAAATACTGCAATGAAATTATCCGGTAAGATATTGAAGGTCGTTTTTCCGGTCCTGTTCCTTATGACAGGAGGAATTGTCAAAGCGCAGGAAACTGAGTTTTTAGTGGATGCCTCCTACAGTGAATTGTCCTGGATGGAATTTGTGAATAAGGCCGAAGAAAATTCAGATCTCGTTTTCTATTTTGATCCGGCTCAGACAACTGGTGTACAAATGGGGAAAATATCGGCTCCGTTGCCGGTAATGGATTATCTCGAAGAGAGCTTGTCACCATACGAACTCAAAGTTGCCATAGACAATTATGACAATGTTTTCATCACCAAAGGCAGTATCATTGAAACGGAATTACCGGAAGATATTTACCCCGAAGTAATTGTGGCAACAAATGATGATAGTGAAGAGGATAATAGAACCGGTGATTTCATGGAAACCCAAAAAGAACACCTGGCCAGAGTGTTGGTGGTGG
>QQUB01000115.1 GCA_008501835.1 Bacteroidota bacterium | reverse complement strand
CCGTGGAAGTCAAGGACATAGCAGGTACCAGTATAGGTACTGCATCAATCGCAGTTGATTACGGAATTAATAATGTTTCCAGTGATTTTTATAATTGGGTTGGTGACCATCGGAATAGGCTGGAAATGGTAGATATGGATGGCCAGGGAGGTTATACTTTTGAGTATAATAACAATGCTCCGTCAGCTATGAATAGCATGTATGGCAACAGTGCCGCTCAGGATGCATTTGAAAGAGCCATCGAAACCTGGAGGTGTAATACAGGTGTGAATTTTGATATAAATGATTCAGGTACCTCAGAGGGACATGCCGGAGACAATGGAAATATCATCATTTTTCAAAGTATTTCGGGAGGAACACTTGGTGTTACAACTACCCGGTATTCAGCTTTGGCCAATGGAGCATGTTCCATGGAGAATACACTTTGGTATCTGGAGGAAATAGATATCCGGTTCAATTCCAACTTAAGTGGAGGTTTTACCTGGAATTATGGACCTGGTAGTGCTTCCGGCAGTCAGTTTGATTTTGAAAGTACAGCGGTACATGAATTGGGTCATGCGCATGGTTTGGGTCATATTGTTTTTCCCGGAAAGGTAATGCATTATACCTTATCCAATGGAGTTGAAATACGATCTTTGTCAGCAGAAGACATTGCTGCAGGATCCTTTAAAGTTGCACATAGCACCCAATCAAACTGTATTGCTACCCCCGGACCTATGACTGCCGTTCCGGTAATTGACTGTGCATTATTGCCTGTTGAGCTGTTAAACTTCATGGCCTACCAGCAAGAGACTTCAGTTTTGTTGGATTGGGAAACTGCCCGTGAGCAGGAAAATGATTATTTCAGCATTGAAAGATCAGGGGATGGGAAAGAATATGTGCCCCTGGGTGAGGTGACCGGAGCAGGATATACATCAAGTATTACCTCTTATGAATTCATTGACAGAGCACCGTTAACCGGTATAAATTACTACCGTTTAAAACAAACCGATTTTGATGGACACACTTCCTATAGTCCTGTCAGAACGGTTACTTTTGAGAGGCCATCCACAGGAATCGATATTTTCCCAAATCCAGCATCTTCCGACCAAATTGATATCATTGTCGGATTGGATAAAAGGGAAACAAGTACAATCCAATTCAATGATTCGGCAGGAAAGTTTTTCAGAGTGAATTTGGAGCAAACCGCTTCAGGATTTAAAGCTTCAGTAGGACATTTGGCTCCCGGAGTTTATTTTGTATCCATGATATCTGATCACGGCACACCGGTCATCAGGAAATTTATCAAACAATAAGGATTGGGTGAATGGGAACCCTGAGCTGCAGGTAATGACGCTGGCTGGTGTCTATAGAGAAAATAAATCACGCAGATTTCGCAGATAAACGCAGAATAGAATTGAATAGTATCTTGTGTTTGGGCATAAGAATTTAATTTTTTTCATCTGTGTAATGCTGTGGCATCTGCGTGGTACTCAATCTTGAAACCTCATTATATTCTCTTTAAATTAACTTGCTGTTGCAACCAGTTTCTGGCAATCAATAACTTCGTTTTATTGATTTTTTCTTCAATGATCTCAATCTTTTTTGCATCATTTTTATGCAGCTGATGAACGAAACGGATGAAATTATCATAAGCCGTTTTGGTCTCTGAAGTGATCAGTTTATTTCTCTTTAAATAAATCCTGAAGGAAAATACCAGGGAGAGAAATGCTTCAGTTTCACCAATAGTGTAATAAAGGCGCAGCAACAATTCTTTGGCCCCAAGGCTGTAATGAACGTCAGAAAACTCTACCTGATTCAAATAAAAAATTGCTTCGTCATATTTTTTTTGAGCGTAAAACATGTCAGCCATATTGAAATAATAAGCATCCTTTCTTTTCTCTTCCGGCAATCTTTCACTGTAGTTCGCAATAAAATCTGCGGTCCACGAATAATTTTTCAATCCGATGCCAAGCTTGACCATGTTTTTAAACAACCAGGGAGAAACCATCCCATCATCGAGGAAAAATCCATCTTCCAGACCTTTTATATAAACATCCATTAGTTCCTGGGTGTATTTTTTATCTCCTTTACGGATTTTTTCGGCGCAATAATTACTAATAAAAGAATAAAGGTTCGTCAGTTCTTTTTTGGGGAAGAACTTCGAATAGAGCGCCAGATTGTCTTTCAATTCTTCATAATATGGTTCAGAGTCCTGTTTGGTTAGCATCAGCAATAACTGAAAATAGACCTTAATCTGCGGGACCTCCAATAAATCGTAATTTTTAATGATGGACTTAACCTCTTCCATCATTGGTCTCTCAAATGGTTTTGAAATAATTTTCTCCCAGCCAAGTTTAGCTACGAGGTATTTGAGTTTTTGGGTATAGTAGAATCTGTCAAATGCGGCCGAAGCTCTTTCCAGGTGTTCATCGTATTGCCTCAATTCTTTGGCTTGAAAATGTTTATCGGCGATATCTTCCAACAGGTATTCCTGAAAATAATAATTTTCATCCCGATAAGGGGAGTCGTTAAGTTTTTTTTGAGCTCTCCTGAAAGCCAGCTGATAGGGTTTGTCCAGTTTTCGGTCAACATATGTGTTAAGAAGGTAGTAATCAGGCAAGATACCATCCTGTTCAAAAGCCTCAATACTCAAAAAGCGTTCAGCGTGTTTGAAAAGCTGGCTCATCAAATGGTTCAGGTTTTTGTCATTATATGGTTGATTTGGAAAAATCTCCTTAAAGACTGTTGCTCTTTTCATTTCTGAAGCGGGAAAGGACTTCTCTGCTTTCAGTTTTAACAATTCCATTAACGAAATAACTTCTTCACTTTTATTGAAATATGGTGAGTGGAGGTAATTGCTGAAAGCTCTCCAATCCTTGCGATCAAATTGTTTTAACAGTTCAACCAGTTTGCTTTTTATCATTTTAACTTTTTTCCGCTAGTCTGAAAATGTCATTTAGTTAACAAAGAAAAATAATTTTCTGTCAATTTATGGATGTTTTTATGATTTTTTAAGATAAAAAAAATCCTAATTATATGATTGTCAATGACTAATGCTTGCAATCAAATGAAAAAATACTGATAATTTGTGAAATATGTAATTGTTTCTCACATTTTCTGGTGGTAAATTTACAATGCAATAAAAAGTGACCTACTTATGCTCGTAAAGTTTTTACGGTATTGTACAGCGCTCTCCCTGATATTTTTGACTATGCAACTCAATGTTGCTAGGGGACAGGTGTTTCCCGGTGATGCTGACAACAACGGACAGGTAAATCATTTGGATGTTCTCAATGTTGGTTATGCCTGGGGGACAACTGGTCCTGCGCGTTTGGAAACCGGTGGACAGCCTGCCACTCAGGCCATTCCGGTTACCTGGGAAGAATTTTTCCCGCAAGGATTGAATTATGCCTTCGCTGATGCAGATGGAAATGGAGTAGTTAATTTCCTCGATCTTGCAACTATTTCCTCCAATTACGGACAAGTTCATGATGGCGGAACTGAGTTTGTCAACTTTTATGAAGGGGTTCCAGACATTCATTCTCAACTGATTCTCGACAAAAATGAGGTCCCTGATTATCCAACATCAGGTACTTATATAGAAATACCAGTATTATTGGGTTCGGAGGAATTACCGCTGGAGTCCTTCCAGGGGATTGCATTTACCATTGAATATGATTCAGATTATATTGCCGACATTGAATTTACCTTTGATGAAAGCTCCTGGATTAATTCCGGTGAAGGCAGTTTTGATTTTATTGGCCCTGAAGATGAAATTGGTTCCAAAGAAATCGCCATAAGCCGGAAAGGCAATTATCCGGTAGATGGATCGGGTAAGATAGGAACGGTTTCTTTAATTGTTATTGATGACCTGGGAACATTGCTTGCTTCTCCGACCGATAGTTCCAATGTGATTATTAACATTAAAGAAATCAAGGCAGTTAATGGAGATTTCTGGACGGTGCCAATTGCCTCTGACAGCGTGAGTGTGATGGTCTATGGGCCGGATGCATTGCCGTTGAGTACAAATGATCCTGATCTTGCAGGAATTCGGGTTTATCCTAATCCAGCGCAGGATTTTATTCGAATAGAATCTCCAACAGTGATAAAAGAAGTTGCTCTGGTAAATAGTTTTGGTCAATTACTGAGAGCATTCACAATTCGAGAGGAGAGGAATTTTAAAGTGGACTTACCGGAGGACTTTCCGGGAGGTTTGTACTGTATTCAAATCTACACGGACTCCGGGGTATTGACGAAAAAGATTATCATTAATAGATAAAAAAACACAACCACCTGAGAATAGGTGGCTGTGTGGAAAAATAAATATTCTACAATTATTTAACCAAAACAAAAGTACAAAAAAATGAAATTAAAAACCTTTTACACCTTGGGTTTGATGCTTTTGAGCTTTTGGGTCATGGCCCAAAATGTGACAGTAAGCGGATTCGTTTATGCAGGTGAAGATGCACAGCCTGTTCCCGGCTACCCTGTTATGGTCCTCACTGCAGATGGCAACGTCTGGGAGGCATTTACAGATGAATCAGGTGAATATTTGCTGGAGTTCCAGGGAGAACCTTCTCCGATTGTGGATTTTCTGGCCATCATCAGTGTTTTTGACTTCTGCACAGGCGAAGAGCATCAGGAATTCATTACGGTTGCGGATGGAGATGTATCCGTAGAGGTGGATTTCTATATTTGCGGAGATGATGATCCTGATGATCCTGAGGTTATTTGTGATGCTTTTTTCTATTATGAACAAATCGGGGTCGAGCCTTATGAGGCTGCCTTTTTCGACCTGTCATATGTTTTCCCACCAGCTAATGCCTGGTTTTGGGATTTTGGTGACGGAACTTCAAGTACCGAGCAAAACCCAATCCATGAATGGGCGGAACCAGGAGAGTATGTGGTTACTTTAACCATTTCCAATGATTCCTGTTCTGCTTCCTTTACTTCTGTAATCTGGTTAGATGAAACCATTGATTGTGTTTGCCCCGATTACTGGGATCCGGTATGTGTGGTAACAGCACTGGGTGATACGATTACCTTTAGCAACATTTGTTTTGCAGAATGTGAAGGATATACGGATGAGGATATTTTTGATTGTGAATGGGATGACCCGTGTGACTGTTATCTGATTTGGGATCCTGTTTGTGTAATAACACCTGACGGAGAAATAATTGAATTTCCAAATGAATGTTTTGCCGAGTGCGAAGGATATGGAGAGGATAGCTTCGTTGATTGTGATGACGATTGTAATTGTTATGATCTCTGGGCACCGGTCTGTGTAATTAATGATGCAGGCGACATAATTACCTATTCCAATGAATGCTACGCTATGTGTGATGGTTATGGCGCTGACTCTTTCGTCGATTGCGATGATTGTGAATGTGATGATGTTTGGGATCCGGTATGCGTCGCAGCCGGAGGAGCCATTCTTACCTTCCCAAATGAATGTTATGCGGAATGTGAAGGATACGGTCCTGACAGTTTCATAGATTGTGATGACGACTGCGAATGTCCGGACGAATGGGATCCAGTTTGTGTTGCTACGCCATCCGGAGGTTTCCTTACCTTCCCTAATGCTTGTTTCGCCGAATGTGAAGGATTTGGTCCTGATGTATATTTCCCATGTGATGGTTGCGAATGTCCTGAATTTTATGACCCTGTATGTGTATTGACAGAAGATGGAATCATCATAGAGTTTGATAATTTCTGTTTCGCTCAGTGTGAAGGATATGGTCCTGACTCATTTGTTGACTGCGAAGACGATTGTAACTGCCCGGATGTTTGGGAGCCTGTATGTGTGGCAACCGGTGCTGGAATTATTACCTTCCCAAATGCTTGTTTCGCTAACTGTGCCGGCTTTGGAGACGATTCATTTGTAGATTGTGATGATGACTGTGTATGCCCGGATGTGTGGAACCCTGTGTGTGTGGCTACTCCAGATGGAGGTATTATTACCTTCCCGAATCCATGTTATGCGGAGTGTGAAGGATTTACGGCTGATCAATATTTCGTTTGCGACGGCTGTGAGTGCCCTGATTATTATGATCCTGTTTGTGTAATCACTGAAACAGGAGAAATCATAGAGTTTGTAAACTTCTGTTTTGCACAATGTGAAGGCTACGGACCGGATAGTTATATAGATTGTGATGATAATTGTGATTGCCCTGATGAATGGGATCCTGTTTGTGTAATCACCGACTGGGGTGGAGTTTTGACCTTCCCGAATGCTTGCTTCGCAGAATGTGAAGGGTTTGATCCTCAATACTTTGTTGATTGTGACTGGGAGCAGGATTGTTATGCAGATTTCTATGTAGAATCTGATAACCCAATTGGAGTCATTGGTCTTGAGGTTGTCTTCACCGATGCATCTTATACTTCAGAGGGCGAAATCGTTGCATGGGCATGGGATTTCGGAGATGGAAATACCAGTAATGAGCAAAATCCTGAGCATACTTATGAAGAGGAAGGAATTTATGAGGTAGTACTTGAAATTGAAACTTCAGAAGGTTGTACATCAGTTTACGTATTGCACTTATGTGTTGCGGATGATGGATACTACGAAGGTCCTGATTGTCAGGCGTTGTTCTACTTCGAACTGGCCAATGATGCCGGAACTTCATTTGCATTCTTCGATGCTTCCATTGGTGAGAACGATTACTGGATCTGGGACTTTGGTGATGGCAACAGCAGTGATGAACAGAATCCTGTACACACCTATGAAAATCCTGGAATTTACCTGGTAACATTAACCGTAGGTAATGAAGATTGCTCAAGCTCTGTAACCATGTTGGTATTCTCTGACCCGGATGTTTGGTACGAAAGCGAGTGTGTCGCACTGTTTGTTCCATTTATCGGAGGAGACCCAGCTACCGGAGTAGGGGAGAATACCGTATTCTTCCTGAATATGTCCAGCCCGGATGCTGTTGAATTCAACTGGGATTTCGGAGACGGAACTACAAGTGATGAATTCATTACCATCCACGAGTATGAAGGTCCTGGTATTTATGATGTAACACTGACGATCACTACAGCGGATGGTTGTACCAATGCATTTACCGCTACGGTTACCATAGGCGAAGGAGATGATGAAGATGGCTTTACAGGAACTCCTCAATACTCACTAACGACTGATGTTGATGAGGTGGAGGCTATCTCAGAAACTACTGTATTCCCTAATCCGGTAACCAGAACGGCTAATTTCAAATTCAATCTTGCTGAAGCTGGCAATTACAATATTGAGTTGATCAGTCTTGACGGTTCATTGCTGACTTCTCAGAGAGGTGCTGGTATCAAAGGAATCAATACAGCGACTATCGATGTAGCTCAACTGGCGGACGGGCTTTATTTCGCTCGCATCCAAAGTGGAACAGCTACGACTACAATAAAAGTTGTTAAGGATTAATATTCACGTTTAGAACCATTTGAAAGCTAAAATTTTAAGGCTTTCTTTGAGGCGGCTCCGGGGTTCCGGGGCTGCCTTTTTTTGTAAGAATTGGGTTCAAAAAGTCTCATGTTGTTTCACGATAGTTTCATTTAGATGTCTGTAACTCCTGTGTCTTCTCAGTGTCCTTCGTGGTCTTAAATCTCAAATTACCTGAATCAATTTGAAACAAAGTAGGTGAACAGAACTACTTCGAATCTAATGTTTTCCTGAAGTGAAACAATCGGGCTATACCGCAGATGATCTATCCCGTACAGGTAATGTCAGGAGGACCGCTAAGAAGGGCTGAGGGCCGCGGGATATTATTATTCTCAGCGGTACTCTGCGAGATCTTTGCGAAACTCAGCGTAACAACTCTCTGTGCCTCCATGATCGATAAAGTAATTTGATCAAAACTAATTTTGTCCTCTTACTAAAATGAAACGATATGAAACCAGCAAAAAACTTTTAATCGATTCGAATAACCTTCACCTCAGAATGTTTACTTAAATAAGATTGGATAATCCGGGTAGTTTCGGGATTGCCTTCATAGAAAGTGATTGAGTCATGCAAGGTTGTGAGATCAACCTGCCCGTTAGCATCTATATATCCAAATCCCTGATAGTTACCATCTTTGACTAACACAACTGCCTTTTCGTCATCATTCCGTCCCTTATCAAGTAAGAAAAAATTCTCTTTGAAAATGGCTGTCAGGGACTCAAGAGCCTCATGCGCCCGTTCATTGTAACTATCCCTGTCTTCCTTTCCTGCGCAGGCTCCATGGCATTTACTGATGTGATAATTAAAACAAGGGCCACTTCCTTTCTGGACATTGCAGAATTTCGCACAAAGTTCGAAGTCCTCAAGAATCATATTGAGCCTTCCTTTAGCAATGCCAGGTTTTGGGTATTCCGAGAGCAGATGATATTTGGAACGATCTTTGGCCATGACTCTGGCCACATCAAAACAAATGAAACCGTCGTCATTGTAATAATAATGAACAGCAAAAGGAAATCTGCGGCTACGTTGAGCACGGTTCACCGGAGGGCGGATGCGTTTGATCTCATGAGATTCTAAAAGCAAGGCAATTAATTCACTACCGGTAAGTTCAAAGGTAATATCGTGCACAAGTTCTTGTAATCGTGCAGCTTTATTGGTTTGTTCAGCAAAGTGGCTGGCAATTCTTTTTTTAATGTCGATGCTCTTGCCGACGTAGACAACTTTTCCTTCGACATCATGCATATAATAAACGCCACACTCTTCCGGCAAGGCATGGATGTCCGCAATACTGAGATTTTTGGGCAATTTGGACTCCTTGATGCCCATGTTGACCATGCTTTTTACCTCCGTTTTATTCTCCTGAGCCTCCATGATTCGTCGGAACAACTCTGCGGTAGCCATGGCATCTCCCATGGCCCGGTGACGGTTGTTAACCTCAATACCCATATACCGGATAAGGCTGCTTAGTCCATAGGAACCCAGGCCGGGAATTGTTTTCCTGCTTAGACGAACTGTACATAGTTGTTTGCGGGAATAACTATAACCTAATCGTTTAAATTCAGCCCTGAGAAAACCATAATCAAATCTTACATTATGGGCTACAAATACACAACCCTCTGTCAATTCGACTATCTCCTTGGCCACCTCATAAAACTTTGGGGCATCTTCGACCATTTCCTGGGAAATACCGGTCAATTCCGTTATCCCGTATGGGATGTAGGTCTCCGGATTGATAAGCGTTTCGAAAGTATCAATTATTTCATAGCCATCGTGTAAAACTATGGCAATTTCCGTAATTTTATCCCTGCTTGCACGACCACCTGTGGTCTCGATATCTACTATGGCGTATAGTTTATCCGGCATAGCCATTTTTGTTATTTGAAAATGATCGCTGGGCTTTGTTCAAGTAGTTCAAAGGGTTCAAAGAGTTCCAAGTGTTTCAGATAAATTCAAACTCCTTGAACTCCTTGAACTCCTTCAACTCTTTGAACCATTGGAACCTATAAACTGAAATAGAATTGTTTTGTAAATACATTAAATGATTAAATTATAGTTTCGTGAAGTTAAAAATATTTGTTCTTTTTTTAATAATTTTTCAACAAAATTGTTCATTTGAGCAAAAGGCAACTGCAAATGAACCATCAACAGAACAACCTAAAGAAGTAATTGTTGGAGCCGAAAGGGTAGAGGAGTATTTGCCGATGCTGGAAAATAAGAAGGTGGCTATGGTGGTTAATCAAACCTCTATCATGGGAGAATCTCATCTTGTTGACAGTCTTCTCAACCGAAATATTGAGATCGTAAAAGTCTTTGCTCCTGAACATGGCTTCAGAGGACAGGCTGATGCCGGTGAAAAGCTTACGGACGGATTAGATCCTCAAACCGGAATTCCAATCGTCTCTTTATACGGAAAGAAAAGAAAACCATCTCCCGAAGATTTGGCAGGAATAGACTTGGTCATTTATGATATTCAAGATGTTGGTGTTAGATTTTACACTTACATTTCCACCATGACCCTCATGATGGAAGCCTGTGCCGATTTGGGGATTCCAGTGCTTGTGTTTGATAGACCAAATCCTAATGGACATTATGTGGATGGACCGGTGCTGGATACGGCCTGGAAGTCTTTTGTGGGTATGCATCCTGTTCCGATCGTGCATGGAATGACCAGTGGGGAATTTGCCAAAATGATCAATGGAGAAGGTTGGATGGAAACAGACAAACAATGTGAATTAACGGTCATTAATTGTCTGAATTACGATCATAATACGCTTTATGAATTACCTGTGAAACCTTCGCCGAATTTACCGAATCCTAGATCTATTTACCTATATCCATCCATATGCTTTTTTGAAGGTACGGTGCTTAGTGAAGGTCGTGGGACCAATAAACAATTTCAATTGTACGGACATCCCGATCTTCCGGATAGTGGTTTTTCATTCACACCTGAACCTTTACCTGGTGCCAAATACCCCAAATTGGATGGACAATTGTGCTATGGAGAAGATCTCACTGAAATCCACATGGATTCAATCATCAATGAGGGATTGACTTTGAAGTATTTCCTAAAGGCGTATCAGGAATTTCCGGATAAGGAGGCCTTCTTCCTGAAGACCAATTTCTTTGAAAAACTGGCTGGTGGGGAAGCTTTGAGATCTCAGGTTATTGCTGGAAAGACCGAAGAAGAAATAAAAGTTACATGGCAAGAGGGGCTTTTGGAGTATAAAGAGATTAGGAGTAAATATCTTTTATATGCTGATTTTGATTAGCTTTTAAGTGAGAATCCTGCTTTTTTACCGCGAGGTGCGCGAGGTGCGCAATGTGTTTATTCGATTTTCAAATAAATGAGCAATACTATTTTTCTGAAAAATAGTATTTCCGTCCCCCCCCCTTTGAAAGAATACCCAGCTGTTAGAAAAAACTATGCATAACCAATATCAATTTCCTTCCCGCTGGCCATACAGGATAGGCCTTCTGACCATGATCGGCTTGCTGGCCTTGTCTGCAGTTTTTTATAAAGAGCGGACCCTTTTTGCGGATATAGCTTATCAAACTGTGCTGATGATTCAGGAGGGTGGTTTACAGGTGCAGGTATTCCGGTTTGGTTCGGCTGTTGTGCATATTCTTCCATACCTGGCCATTCAGGCAGAAATGGCTCTGGAGGTGGTATTGTTTTCTTATTCGATTTCTTTTACCCTTTTATACCTGGGGTTGTATCTATTGATAACCCGTTGGTTAAAGAATGATTATCTCGGGTTGGTGGTTGTATTTCTATTTACACTGACAGTATTCGACGGGTTTTATTGGGCCACGTCTGAGTTTCAACAGGGCCTGGCATTCACCGTTTTTTTTGTAGCCTTTTTATTACGGTTTCCTAAACTAGAAGGTGTTTGGACAAAAGCCTTTACCTTTTTGATGGTCCCTACTTTGGTATTTTACCATCCATTGATCTTTGTACCTTTTTTCTTTTTTGTCATTTTCTTTTTACTAAGGAATAAGGATTTGAGAAATAGAAATATTTACCTGACAATAGCTTTCTTTATTATTGTCATGATACTGAAACATCTCTTTGCAGGCAATTGGTACGATTCCGGGAAATTTGATCAATTCTCGAAAGCATTAAAGGAATATTTCCCCAATTATTTGTCCATGCCAGTCAATAAAAAGTTTCTCGTTAACAGCCTAAAATATTGGTATCTGTTTCCTGTTTTTTTCTTTTTAGTGGAAGGCTGGTATTTAATGAAAAAGAAATATTTCATGGCCGGATTTGTGTTCATTTCCTGTCTGGGTTATCTGGCGCTCATTCATATTGGTTCTCCGAATGCGACTTACCGGTTTTATATTGAAGTGAGTTATATGCCGCTGACGCTTTTTGTGATGACTCCCTTTATTTTTGATTTGCTCCCTAAATTACAGGCAAAAACCATTATGGTTCTTCTGATCGGGCTTTTTGCGTTCCGGCTGATAGCAATTAGTTTAAATCATAAACCTTATCAGGAAAGACTAGAATGGATTTCGCAAAAAATAGGGGAGGGGCAGGAAAAATTTCCGGGGCAAAAAGTATTTGTGATTCAAAACTCCAAAGAGCTGGAAGAAAAAGTTATCATCAGCTGGGGAGTGGCATATGAATCCATTTTATTGTCCTGGATGAAGGACAAGGAAAATCAGACTTGTTTGCTGGTACTTCAGAGAGATGGCCAATATGCCAATGAATTGAAACAAGATAGTCTCTTGCTCACGACCTTTAAACAATTTCCGTATGAGGAATTGAATACAGCTTACCTTAATTTTGAGCGGGATACTTATGAATGGTTGGAGGAATGAGAAATAAGAAGAAAAGAATGAATGACATTTTAGATCATTGAGCGCAACGCGATCGGTGAGCTAAAATGAGCTAGAATGGTGTTCAAAATGAGTATTGATAAAGGCAGACCGGCTCACCGATCAACTCACTCCCGACCCTTCGGGTTTCCCTGTCGGCGGGACAGGGTTGTTCGTCGCTCAGCGATCCTTGTCGTTGTCTTTGAAAATAGTTTAGTTGAAAAGAAAGAAGCCCATTTTAGATCAATAGGCGCAACGCGACCGGCGAGTTACTATGAATTAGAGTGTTTTTTGTAATTGATGAGGGAACCTATTTTTAGTTGATTATGTTCAATTCTCTGATATCCAACCCATTAATTAAATGAAAAATTGTGGCCCGAAATTACCGAGATGAATTTGAAACAGGCAGTATTTATCATGTTTATAATAAGGTGGTAAGTGGTGAAACGTTATTTAATAATGAGGAAGATTACACCAATTTCCTTAAAAGATATTCAAAATACTTTTCTCCCTATTTTGAAACCTTTGCGTATTGCCTGATCCCTAATCATTTTCACTTTTTAGTACGAGTGAAAGATAATGTAGACTCATTTATTGAAAATGAAAATACAAACGCTGCGAAAAAATTTTTGAACGAAGAAGAACCACTTAATTCTTTCCTGGAACACCAACTTAGCAGAATGTTAAGTGGTGTTGCCATTAAATATAATAATTTGAATAATAGGGTCGGACCTTTATTCAAACAAGGGACAAAAAGAGTTTCCCTAATGACAGAAAGTCGGATTATTTATCAATTATGTTATATCCATCATAACCCAATTCATCACAAATTAACTTCGGAATATAAAGACTGGAAATTTTCATCTTATCATGCCTACACTAGTGAAAGGCCGACTCAAATTTCAAAAGGTCCAATACTGGATTTGATTGGGGGAATAGATGTATTTCATGCTCTGCATAAAGATTTTAAACTGGAAAGTGATGAAAATTTATTTGATGAGGGATAATTTTTTGAAGAGAACAATCAACATTTTAGATCATTGAGCACTTCGTGATCGGTGAGCTAAAATGAGATGGTATGTCTTGCAAGTTGAGTTTTGATTAAAGAATATCGGCTCACCGATCAACTCACTCCCGACCCTTCGGGTTTCCCTTTCGGCGGGACAGGGGTGTTCGTCGCTCAGCGATCCTTGTCGCTGAAATAATTTAAATCTCTTCGTCCATTTCAAGATCGAGGTCGATGTCTTCACCTAAGAAGTCATCGTTTTCCAGGAAGGTATCATCAAAGTCATCATTGAGTTCATCGTCGATGTTCAGTTCATCTTCGGGCTCGGGCTTTACTTCCTTGATGTCTTTTTTCTTCTTCTTAATTTTTACGATTGATTGTGGCTTAGATTCCTTTTTCTTTTTGGATGGTTCAGGCCTTTTTAATTTTCTAAGTGGATCTGCCTCGATTAATTTAGCTTCTAAACTTTTGGTTGTGGTGGGAACAGCAAGTAATCTTTTTTTATCGATCAATTGCCCTGTGGCTATACAAATGCCGTAAGACTTGTTTTTGATCCTTAATAATGCATTCTGAAGGTCGTTGATGTGTTTAGCATGGCGTTCCTCCATGGTGTAGAGCATCTTCAGATCATTGGTGTTGGAAGTGTCATCCATATAATCTCCTTCACTGCCCGCATCTGTTAAAGCTTTGATCTGATCAAGAATAAATTGAAGCGCTTCATTTGCTTTTTCCAATTTTTGATCAACAGCTGCTTTAAATTCCTCCAGCTCTTCGTTTGAGTACCGGTTAGTATTTTTTTCGGTTGACATCTCTAAAAAATTAATCGTTCAATTTTCCTGCCAATATACAAGAACAATGGTGAAGAAAATTTGAAAAATCCTGATTTTTTGCAAAAAAATGTTGAACAGAATATTGGGCCGCCCAATTTGGCAGAATTTTAGGAACAAAATACTTAAATAATCGATTAACTCCTAGGAAAAACCACATTTGAGGGGGTGTTTTGAAAAAGCTGTTTATTATCGCGTTCCTGGCTTTATGATAAACAGTGGAAATAATATATTTGCATAAAATTTTTAAAATGGAGAACGAAGATTTTAAACTGCTCGGAAAATCTGGAACTGAGCTGATGACCAAGCCCAGTGAAAAACAACTGGAAACGTTCAAAAATGAATATACTACCAGAGATTATTACATACAATTTGATTGTCTGAATTTCACCTCCCTTTGTCCGGTTACCGGTCAACCTGATTTCGCGGAAATTGATATCAAATATATTCCGGGGGAAAAATGCATTGAAACGAAATCGCTTAAATTCTACTTGCATTCTTACCGTAACACAAAGGCCTTTAACGAAAAGGTTATCAACAATATTCTCAATGATTTCGTAGCGGTATGTGAACCCAAATGGGTTAAAATCAAAGGAAAATTTGCTGCTAGAGGAGGAATAGCTCTGACAACAATTGTAGAATATCCAAGTTTATCTTCAGATGAAAAATAAGGTTATCGTATTACTCAGCGGCGGAATGGATTCCGTTACGGCTCTTTATGCTGCTATGAAAGATTATAAAGTTGTCGGTGCACTGAGCTTTAATTATGGCTCAAAGCATGCTGAAAAAGAATTGGTTTGTGCCAGGCACCATTGCGACCAATTGAATATTCCGCATACAGTTATTGAACTGGACTTTGTAAAAAATCTATTTAACTCTGCGCTATTAGTCGGGGGCGATGAAATTCCGGAAGGGCATTATGAAGATGAGGTAATGAAACAGACCGTGGTTCCTTTCCGGAATGGAATAATGCTGTCCATTGCTGCCGGATATGCAGAAAGTGTTGGAGTAAAAGGAGTCGTCATTGCAGCCCATTCAGGTGATCATGCTATTTATCCGGATTGCCGGGATGATTTCATGGAAGCCATGGGATCAGCGATCCGGCTCGGTACTTAT
>QQUB01000393.1 GCA_008501835.1 Bacteroidota bacterium | reverse complement strand
CTTCCATGACTTCAGTTAATTACTTCTCATTGATGGCCAGGGGTTTTTCAACAAAAACATGTTTTCCGGCACCAAGTGCCTGAACCACCATTTGAGCATGCAGGTGATGCCTGGTGGTGATAAAAACAAGATCAACATTTTCATCAGAAAGAATTTCCTGATTATCTGTGGTGGAATATCCCAGCCCAAAGCGCTTAGCGAGCATTGTAGCCGATAATCCACCTGAACTGGCAATGTATTTAACTTCCGCTCCGAGTTTTTTGAGGTTTGGCAGCACAGTGGAACGGGTAAAATTACCGGCACCGATGATACCTATAACACCTTTGCTTTGCTCATAAGATTTTGGAGTAACAGCTACCACATTGCTTGTAGCTGAACCGGGCGAATATTCAAGCAAAGTAGCAATGGAATCATCACTTCCCATAGCTCCATAAATCTCCTGGTAATTATCAATCGACAAAGATTTTGAAATTAATGGGCTTACATCCAGCTGGCCTTTGTCCATAGCATCCAGAACAGCCTGGAAATTGCGTTTCTCTGTCCACCTGACAAATCCGATTGGATAATCCTGTCCCTTTTGTTCATAAGCCTCATCATATCTTCCCGGGCCATAGGAACATGAAACCTGAAAAGTTATTTCCTTTTCATAGAAATCAGCCCTGCTCAAATTGAGCCCCACTACACCAACCAAAATAACTCTGCCCCGTTTCCTGCACATCTGGGCCGACTGTGAGATGATCTCATTACTTTTTGAGGAGGCGGTGATAATTACACCATCCGCTCCAATTTCGCCCGTCAATGAATTAACAAATTTTACGGGATCGGCCTTTTGAGCAATATCGAGAACTTTGACACCCTTTGCCCTTGCAATTTCCAGCTTTTTGGCATCCATATCCAGGCCGATTACATTACAACCATTGGCCAATAGCAAATCTGCGGTTATTAAACCGATCAGACCTAATCCAACCACAACCACGGTTTCTCCAAAAGTCGGATTCAGCAAACGAATTCCTTGAAGAGCAATAGCTCCAATTACGGTAAAAGCCGCAGCATCGTCTGAAACACTTTCAGGTACTTTGGCAGCAAGATTTTCAGGGACGAGAACATACTCGGCATGATAACCATTGGAAGCAACCCGATCTCCTACTTTAAATCCTGAAACGCCCTTTCCGACTTCCACTACCGTCCCGGAATTGCAGTAACCCATTGGTAAAGGCTGGTTCAACTTGCTAAAAACCGCATCAACGGTAGGTTTAAGCCCGTCTGTTTTTACCTTATTAATCACCATTTTCACCTTATCTGGCTGTTGTCTAGCTTTCTGCAGGTAGCTGGCTTTTCCAAAATCCACCAACATTCTTTCCGTTCCCAGGGATACCAGGCTTCGGGAAGTTTTTACCAGAATGTGACCTGGTTTAACCTTTGGCGCGGGAACCTCAGCTAATATTGTTTCACCGTTTTTTAAGTCCTGGATTATTTGTTTCACAATTCTTGGTTAAAATTTCGAAGATTTAGGATTGCAAATACTTTATCAGGGGTTTATAATCCTCATCAGTTGACATAAATTCACTAACAGGGGTTTTGGAAAGGGCTTCCCTCCACTCCTGGATTATTTCCTTATCCAATTTTGAAAGATCATTTACAGCTTTTGTTATATCACTTAAGTCCAGAATCATTCCAAAATTGTTGCGGATGATCTTTTCAGCATCGCCGGAATGGGCATTCCCAATCATAGGAATTCCGAAAAACCCGGCTTCATAATACCTGTTGGTCCATGCATACCGGAAATTTCCCTCTTCTTGAGGATCATGGAAGGGATATGCTACCCAACTTACATCAATTTGACTATAAATTTCAGAAAGGTCCTGTGGCGATTTATAAGTCCCTTTATATGAAATTTTGGAGTGATTTATGATAGCTGATTGAAGATCCTCAGAAATATTCATAAAATATCCATGAATCACGACTTTGAAGTTTTCCGATTTATCAACAAGCTCTTTTAAAACCAAAAGAGACCGCTCACATCTTAACAAACCAAAATACCCAATAACAATCTCTCGGTTTTGCAACTTTGGCTTTAATTCATTATCCGTCAAATGAACCTTATTTTCAAGCAGGAACCAATGCTTTGGCTGAATTCCGTTAACTCTGAGAAATCTACTATGAAACAGTTCGGAAGTAACTACCACCGCGGAAACAAACTTGATCGAGCTTTTGAAAAACCACTTCATCAAGTTGGTCATCAAAGTCTTTTGAAAAAATTTATCCCTGACATCAGGAATTTCAAAGATCAGACGACTTCTCTTAAATCTTCGGGATAAGGCCAGCCATGGAAGCAAATCAAATCCAAAAAAATAAATATCCGACGGCCTGTCATCCGACTGCTGGCTGGAAATGATTTTTAAAGCATTGAAATACACCAAAATCCGGGAAAACAAATGCCCATGCCTAACCTTCCCCAGGTTTATAAAATTGACCTCCTTGGTACTTTCATAATACATACGTGAAAAAGCCAGCAACTGTGCTTCCCTGTAATGTTTTTTCAACTCGAAAAACCTGACCATTTGATGAGCATCACCAAAAGTGGATTGAATGAATAAGAGTTTACGGTCCAGCATTTATTTTTCCACAAATGAAACCACCCTGCTATTTAACAAGATCAAGCATTTGATAGAACGATTTTATAGAGTTTTGTATGGAAAACCTTTGTACTGCTTCGAACCCTTTGAGAACATACTGCATGCGGATTTCCCGGTTATTCATCAGGTAGAGTAACTTTTCCCTCAAAATATTCTCATCGCCAAAGGGAACCAGAATGCCTGCATTGCCGTAATCCAAAACTTCCGGAATTCCACCGACATTGGTGGAAAGAATAGCACATCCATGGTACATCCCTTCCATATTAGCCACCCCCAGGGCTTCTTTTTCTGACGGTATACACAAACAATGAGCCTTATCCATTAAATCAAAAACGGAACTTTGCGGCAGGTTATGATAAAATTTAACTGATTCGCAATTTCTTGCCAATTTGACCAATCGGCTCTTTTTAACCCTTGGAGATGTGACTATATCCAGGTGGACACCGTTCAATCCTTCCAGGGCTTTCAGAAGGTAATATAGACCTCCAATTTTATAATTCGTTTTAACAAATAAGACCCGGAACATCTCATCCTCCTCATGTTTATCCAGACATAGTTTTTTATTCTTTTCGATTTCGATGCCTTTGTAAAGGGTAAATATTTTATCTGAAGGCACCTCATAAGCTGAAGAAAGCGTTTGGTGAAGATGCTTTGAATTCACTACGGTTATGTCATTTCTTTTTAATGCAAACTTTTCCAGTTTTGAGAAAATGTAAGACCTCAAAGCAGAATATTTCAATTGAAAGGCAGGTACAATATGTTGGTCATCATTGATAAAGCCCACAACTTTCTTCCTTGAAAACAAATGAAAAAGAAAACCGTACATGGTATTATTGGACACCACAACTTCAACGCCGGGATATCGGATAACCTTGAAGAAATAGGCGAATAGGCGATATAAAAAACCCACCCCCGAAAAGTTTAACAGGGAAGGTATTTTCACCTTAACAACATCCTGGTAATTCTGGCTTATATCTTCTGTAAAAATGACAACTTTCTTATTATTAAACCCCGGATGTTTATTTATTAACCTGGCAAACTTGGCCGGTCCATTAGTTGTGTTTTCAAAGGTGGTTGTCAAAAAAGCTACGTTCATGTATTCTTAAACCGTCAGGATTGACCCAGGAAATGTTTTATTGATATGCCATATCTTTTTCTTCAATCGAAGGAGAATAATGATGGCCGGGCTTATTCCTGAAAACTATTTTTTTGAGCAGTAAACTAATTAACAGCCAGTAAACGATTTCTCCCTGAACAGAGCCAATTAAATAATTGGGTTCAAGAAAGGTTAT
>QQUB01000620.1 GCA_008501835.1 Bacteroidota bacterium | reverse complement strand
CTTTCAACATCTCTGTAATCAAGTAACACTTCGTATGTTATAGGTTTATATCTTTCAGGCAATCCATGAATAAACCTATCTAAGATTCCTTTTGCAAACGTATCGAATGTAACTGAATTAAACCTGACTGCTAAGTGCTTCTCACATCTTTTTTCGACTCGATCATTTAAGTTTTTTGCCGCATCTCTTTTAAAACTAATTGCAAGAATCTTTTTTGGAAAAAGGCAAGAATTTGTTTGTAATAAAAAACCTGCTCGTTGAGCTAATAACTCAGTTTTTCCAGCACCAGGGCCAGCAACAACAAGATAATTATCTTTTGATTCGGTAACAACCTTCAAGGCATTTGGCTCCAGAGTCAATCCATCACTAGGTTTCCAGTTTTCAGGCTTTACATACATATATGATGGAATTATGGTGTTATAGTTTCTGATGAATTAGCTAACTCGTTTATCCTTTTAAAGATTTTCTTGAATACATCGGGCATGCGATCTTTTAATTCTTGGTCGTCCAATTCTGCGAGAGCCGCGATATGTGTTGACGGTTTTCCTCTTCCAAGGAAAAAATAATTATACCAAATCATAAGTTCTTTTTCATCATCGTTATAACTCTCTCCACTTCCACCAGCAGGTTTCAAAGTAGCCCGTATTCCTTTTTCCAATTTTTCCGTAAAAGCATCCGGATCAGCTACTTTATCAGGAATTTGTGGGCCTCCTCCCTCAGGTATGGTCCTTTTGTATTCTGTTTCAAATTCACTGAGCAATAAAAAATCCAAATCCAGGGGTTGGGAATAATAAACATCATATTGTTCTAGATGACTTACCCATGAATAAATGGAATCTCGTTCTCCAATATCCCATTTATGCATACCGTCAATTTCATCATCAGTAAAATTTCCTCCTTCTTGTTTTCCAATTTTTCCTGCTTTCCCGATTTTCCTAAGTTGTTTGACAATGTATTTTATCCTTCCCCACCCTCCTCCATCGCGTTCAACATCAAGATCCAAAAGGGTTACATAAGGTATCGACAAATCATTGAGTAACTTCCAAATATGATTTACAAACCGATGCCCAAGAGGAGCAATCGTGATTCCCATTTCATCCGCTGGTTGATTAACAACTCTTGAGAAACGATTGAACACAATTGCTTCGCTATCACCTTCTCCAATAACTACTATACTTGCAAAATAAATTTCAGGGTAATTCCTTACCGCTTCTTTTACATATTTGTAAGCTTCATCTGTTTTTTCAGGAAGTGTAATCTCCTTAACGTTTGTACAATATTCATTTTTCTCAATTCTTAGATGGCGAACCGACTCAGGATCAATTCTTTGAATTATTGCAGGGGTATGAGAAGAAAGAATAATTTGAGCATTCGGTTGAGAAGCAATTTCCAATAAATTTTTAATCACTTTTCCTAATAAATGGGGCGATATATGATTTTCTGGTTCCTCAACAATAAGTAGAGTTAATAAAGGCTTCTGAATTACCTCACCTGCTTCTGGTTCATAGTCTTGTTCGATTTTGAGTAAAGAACAAACTAGTGAAAGATAAAATAATGATCTCAGTCCTTCACCCAAATCTCCAATCTGATATGGACGACCTGTTTCGGTAGGTAGAAATTCAATTTCAATTTTCTTAAGTAGTTCATTAAAATCACTACTCCCGACAGTTAAAGAAGAAGACTGATATCTTTCATCCCCATGAAAATTTTTCCAAAAATCTCCAATGGTAGTTTTTATAGAATCAAAATCTGTATGACTGGATAAATGACTGTTAACCTGGTCGACTCTATTTTGTAATTCACCCATGAAAGCCTCATCCCATTTTACTTTCTGCATTAATCGCCAAAGGATAGTTCCTGAGGCAAACTTCAATTGTTCTGATGGTTTTCTGATTGCAGGAACATACATAGCCTGGATTAACAATCGATGTCTAGATGGAACAGGAGTTCTATTCTCTCCTTCAGCCCCTTCTTGACCTTCAGGAGCAGTTATATAAACAAGCTTACTTTCAATTTCACCCTCGGGTGATAGTTCTGATTTTTGCCAAGTAGCTTCCAGTCTTATCCTTAAGTATGGAGGAGAACTACCATCATTTACTACCATCTGATCAAAAAAATGAGGTATTGCATCATCATCATGATTCCCATCTTTGTCAAGAAAGTCAAAGACAGTTTCGATGTAAAAAGAGCTTCCTTGAAGACTAGAAGATGAGATTCCTTTAGGCAAATGAAAGTCAGACCTTGTTATTTCTTTTTTAATAAAGCTGGTTCCGAAGATTTTTAGCAATGCCTGAAATGTTGCCGATTTACCTGTGCTATTCGCACCAACAAATGCTGTTAGATCTTCTTTTACATTTATGGATACTTCAGTATCTCCATAACACTTAAAGTTTTTAATCTTAACTTTCGATAGCTTCATGGTTTATGATTATTTTTTAATAGAGGTTATCTTACATTATTTGTTGCCCATTCTCATACGCTAACTGCATAATCTTCTTTAAGAGTTCATGACGAGTTTTGATATCTGTTTTGGAAATTCTAAAACAATATTTCCTCCTCCATAGCTTATTCTAACATTAACTTTTAGCTAGTCTTACTATTTTTTAGCAAACTTAATCTCTTTATTACGCCTCAAAAGGTGAATTATACCGTTATACTATTACAATTTTTATGTTATTGCAATCCAATTCAAAATATTGACACAGGAAATAAAAATGGTGAGTGGTTTTTTTAGGATTTACAATACAAATATTTTCCTAATATACTTAATTTTTATTAATATTTCAATAGGTGATAACATCATTCAAAAACTCATAGAATTCATTACCCTGCTAACACTCACAATTCTACCCTTTCTTCTAGAATTTCTCTCCCTTAGATTTGTTATCATGCACTTTCGTGCACCAATTTAGACTTTGAAATGCACATGCTAGTGAGTAGAAAATCATAGCCTTTTCTTTCCTTTCTTCAGCCATAGTGTTTATATCTATTACTTTTAATAACCTTTTTCATATAACAATATGATTGCCTCTGATATTACTCTTATAGAAAGTCCTGTATTGGACATTAATTGATCATGAGAGGTGCTATTTTCTGTTTTTTTTATTAACCCAACCATTGGTTTGAGGAATGATAATGAGAAGTATTTTTATGTTAATGGAGAATGGCATCATCTCTGATTGATCAGGCCAAGTAATATATCGTGTTGTGCCCTGACTATGCCCATACTTAATACTATTAGAATATTTTCCTACTTGAATCAAACCAAATCATTAAGCGGGTGCTTCGTAATTTGAGACCTCAAATGCTCGGCACTTGCAGACAAATAGATTGTTGTCGTTTTAATATCACTATGCCCCATCATTCTTGAAAGACTGTATATATCGCATCCTCCTTCCAGCATCAATGTGGCGAAAGTGTGTCTCAACTTATGGATGGTAAACTTAATTCCCGTTGCATCTTTCATTTTTCGAACAAATCTTTTTAAACCGGAATCGGTGTACCCTTTATTTCGATTTAAAGAGGCGAAAAACTCAGGACAAGTCTTTTTTAATCTTTTTCTTTCTTGGAGGTATTTTTTAAGCGTATTTGCCAATGTGTAACTTATTGGTATTATCCGGTCTTTACTACCCTTACCTTGTCTAACAAAAATGGTTAGGTTTTCCAAATCGACATCAGCAAGCTTAAGATTCAATAACTCTTTTTTCCTAAGTCCGGCAAACATAAACGTAGAGAAGATAGCGTGGTTCCTATATCTTAGGTATTTATAATCATATGGATAATTATACACAACCTCAAGTAGTTTCGTTGCTTCCTGTTTTGTAAGCTTCGTTGGAAGGGATTTATTCAATTTTGGGGTTTCAATATCTTCGATGTAGTTCCGCTCCATATAGCCATTCTCAACACACCACCTAAAGAATACGATGAGTGATTTATGATAGCTCACAAAAGTTGAAGCCTTCCAACCTCTGTGGGTTCGACCGTTAATAAAAAAAGCTCTTACATTTTGCTCTGTAATTTCTTCAATCTTGTTAATCCCAGAATACCGATTGAATATTTTTATGACTCGCCTATATCCTCGTATAGTATCCTTTGAATAACCTCGAATATATAATGAGTAGTCGTAGAACTTTTGCGCCAGGATTTCTATATCCATATACATTTATCTATTCACTCGCAAAACTTTCCAGGAGCCGTTGAGCAGAATTGAACTGCTGACCTTCGCCTTACCATGGCGACGCTCTAACCAACTGAGCTACAACGGCCTACATTTTTCAGGTTAACCGACGACCAGTTTTCTGCGGAAGTAGGTCCCAATCTGTTTCAAACCGACAAAATACCTTTATTTATCAAGCCTATATTTAGTTCAGAGGTAGACCTATTTCTTACCATAAACTCACCTGAGGTCATATCCCAAAAATATATTGATATTAAAGGCTTTTTTGCAGGTTTTGTAATAAATACATAGGCCGTTGTGAGGACCACATTTCTGCAGCTTTTTTGGAAGCTTTGCGAACGAAAATTAATTAAATTTAATAATTGTTCGACGGGTGTATTATACCAGAAATGAATTAAGTTTTTATAATTTCTTTTATTTCTTCAAAAGAGAATTCATGCTTATCGATATCTTTAACTTTAACCCACTTGTATTCTTCATGTTCACTACTTAATACAATTTTTTCTTCCTCTGTATAGCAAGAAAAAGTTACCAAGAAAGTATTCTTACTTTCACTTAATCCCACATTTAAAACTCCCCTCACCTCACACTCATTAATACCTGTCTCTTCTTTTATTTCTCTTAATAACCCACTCTTGGGTGATTCATCGTTTTCAAGACGACCACCTGGAAGCATCCATTTACCACCTGTTCTTTTCAAAATCAGAACTTCGTCTTTACTATTCCTCAAAACAGCATCTTGATTTACGTTGAAAGATTTATGGTTATTCATTTTTTACAAAAGCACTTCTAGCTTATCTAGTAATTGCGGGAAATCTAGACAACCAGCCTTTTTATTGAAATGCCCAGCGTTTGGGATAAACGTAAGCTCTACACCTAAATACTTAGCCAATTCTTCTCCGTTAGCTAACCCCACATAAGGATCATCGTCAGACTGAAATACTTCGAAATGTTTACAGCTCTTTTTGATTTTTTCCCAATCAAATTCAAAACCACTAAATGCACTATCGCGATCATAATTTAGTATAGGTTGAACGCCTATAGGAGTTCCAGTCAGAAAAGCAGCTTTAATAGTTTTATTTAATTTCTCAAGCACACGCAGAGTAAATACTCCTCCCAAACTATGACCAATAATAATTGCATCTTCATTAATATCTTGCTCATACTTTTTCAAAACATCAAACCATTCAGATATTTTAGCAGGTACGACAGGAGGTGTTGGAAATTGTGGAACGATTACTTTACACCCTTTCGCTTCTAATTTCTCCTTAAGCCATGGAAACCAATTCTCTTCTGGATACCCTTCTGTGCCGTGGAATATAAATACGTTGTTTTTCATACTTCCTAGTATATCAAAAGCTTTGACTCATTCAACAATCTCCTTCTCATAAAACACATCATTACCCTTTCTTCCTGTCTCATGGAATCCAAACTCTTTGCAGAAATGTTCAATTATAGGATTATTTGTATCAAGTATTATTTTCTTAAAGCCCTTACTTTTAACAAAATCTAATCTTTTCTCGAAAAGACCACGACCTATTCCCCTTCCTCTGAATTCTTTACCAACACGATCTCTCTTAAACTCAGCAACAACGCCATCTTTATTTTTTACTCCAGCACATCCAATTATACAGTTATCTATTTTCACAACGTAAAAAGTGCCACCTGGATCTATGTAAACTTCCTTGATGTGACCCCAATCGTAGTCTAATTCAGTGTCATACACCTGCCCCATCTCTTTAGAGACTTCTAGGCCAAACTTTTCCACCTCCTCTTGATCTTCCTTATTAAAAAGTTCGATGGTATAAGGTTTTTTGTTTTCATATTCATTGGTGGTCTCAGTTGCGTTTTCCATGTTTGAAGTATACCAAAATTCTATATTTATACCTCATTCTATAATTTTGACTTTTTCCAACTCTTTGGTATAATTTTAGACAGTGAGCTTCGGCTTACTACCTCTCCAAGGCGTTCGATTAATGATTAACTTCAAAATCTTAAAAGTCCTTGTTGGAGGCAAATTACGGACTAGGTCTACGCGCTTGACGCAAAGACCGAAACGTAATACCCTGAATGAGCAGGTTACCGCAACAGCAGTGGCCTCCTCACTTCAGGGAACACGATCTAAAGGAATCACATCGGTTCAACTCCGGTGAGATCGTCAACAATTAATCAAAGTGGATTTACAAAAGCTTTTCACCTTACAAAATATAAAGGACGCATGCAAACACCTAAGCAAAAAAGGGGTGAAAAAAGATTTCTCTGATCTAAGAAGATTTTCCTTAAAGGAAGAAAACAATTTAAGTCTTTTTTTGAAAGATCTAAGCCTTGAAAAATATTATTCTGGTTTGAAAAAATTTTCTTTTGATTCTTACACTGGAATAAAGATTAATAAATCAAACAAAAAATACAGACCCCTACTTATCCCAAAATCAAAAGACCGAGTGGTTCTAGCTGCTGCTTTACCTAAAGTTAAGAACATATTGGAGGAAAAACTAAAGGCAAACAAAGCCTTAGGTCTTGGACTCAACAAAAGAAAGGAGACATTTGAATTTAAACAAACTTTAAGTGAAATACAGGAACTGATTAAAGAAAAATCTTTTAATTATATCTTAATATTAGATTTCAAAAATTTTTTCTCTACTATTGATAGAAAAATCTTATTTAAAGAACTTTCTAAAAATTTTAAAGGCTTAGAACAACGTAGACTATTTCGCTTTATTAAAAAATCAATTGAAAATGATATACAAGCCGACGCAGATTTTCACGGAAGTTTTGGTTTTTTGAAACTTAAAGTTACGGGTATACCTCAAGGTTTATCTTACTCACCACTTCTTGCGAGCTTTTATACTTTGCCTCTAGACAAGGTAGACACAGTTGCAAAAGAATGTAGAGGCTATCGATATTTAGATGATATGATTATTTTATCTAAATCAAAAAAACAAGCAGAAAAAGCATATGAGTACATTAAAGAACAAAGTGAGAAACTAAAATTACAATTACACCCTCTTGGACCTACAAATAGTAAAACAAAACTAATCGATATCCGTAAAAAAAATTTTGAGTTTCTGGGAATAGAAATTTCTAAAGAAAAATTACTAGTTCCCCAAAATGCAAAAAATAAATTTAAAGAAACTCTTCGAGGAGAAATAGTTAATTCAAAAACAGTGAAAGAATTTAAATTTAACCAGATAAAAAAAGTATACAAAGATTATGCAAGGGGTTGGGTTAATCACTATAAAACTTTATGTCCTAAATCATTCAAAAATACAGAAATAGAACTTTTAGAATACTTAGATAGATATATTGAGAAACGTAAAAGCATAAAAACTGTAGGAAAATTTTTTGGCCCTAAAAGATTAACACTGTCACCTCCTTTCATTAGGATGAAAAATACTTGAGCCATTGTGCGGGATCGAACCGCAGACCTCTCCCTTCGTTTACACCTCTACTTCGTCCTGTGTGAACTTATAAGAGGACTAGACTGTATCTTACGCATATCATATGACTTAGCGCCCCTTGTCAGTCGTTCGGGCGAGAGTGTCGCCACGGTCTGATCCATATCTCAGGACTTTAACCGTTATTCGGGATTCACTGTTTCGTTTCCGAAATAGTGGGCTATGCGATAACCATGGGAGTGCTCTACCAACTGAGCTACAATGGCATGTTTATTTGATTTTGTAAAGGACCGTATTTACCATAAAAAAAGCCATGCGAGCGATCTATTTAATTTTATTGTTTGACAATGTCATTATATCAAAATATCAATACTTAGTGAATTGATTTCATCTCTTAAATCTTCAGGCCTTGTTGACCGTAAATATCTCTGAGTCATTCGTAAATCTGAATGCCCAAGTAGCTTCTGAATCTTTGAAGCACTTACATTTTTCTCATCCAAAGCACATGTGAAAGTGTGTCGAAATTGATGGAGGTGAAACTTAACTCCAGAAGATTTTTTTAACCTATCCACCCAGTGCTTTAAGCCAAAGGAAGTTAACCTGGCATCATTTAAACTTGAAACCCAAAAAAATTCTGATTTGTACTTTTTTCTTTTTCGCTCCTCAATGTAATCCTGGAGAGGAGAAATCAACCTCCTATTTATTGGAATTTTCCGTGTACTTCTGGATTTAGATGTGGCTCCGTTAATAGTTAGTGTTGGGTTCTTTCCTTTAAGGGAAATATCTTGAACTCTAAGTGATAGCAGTTCTCCTTTTCGAATCCCACAAAAGAATAACGTAAATAATATCGCCATATCCCTTTTTTCTAAAAAGGAGTTCTTTGAGTTTAATTTGATGGCTGCAATCATTTTATCAATATGATGGCGCTTTAGCACTTTCAAATCCTCATAAACAGGGGCTGCCGGTTTAATATCTTTAAGGTGGTTTTGTTCTATGCTACCACGAATGACCATCCATTTAAAAAAGGAATTTAACCTCCTCCAATATCCAATTTTGGTTGATCCCTTTATACCAACTTTTTCAGTATTTTTCCCTACAATTCTTTTCCGCGTACTCAAAATTTCAAAAAATTCTGTCAAAACTGCAGGTGATAATTGATCAGTCGTTTCAATGTTAGGTACCAGTTTTTGAAAAAGGTGAAAACAGTTTTTATACCCCCAAATGGTGGCGGGGCGTAAATCTCTAGTATACTCACACTCGGCTATATATTGATTAAATAATTTTTGGATATTCTTTTCCCTCATTACTTCATCAAGTTTAAGGTGTTTTTTAAACTAATAAAGAGGGTTGAATTTGACATTCTTCTTATTTGAATTTTTTATTTTTTCAGAAGATTTTTGCACTTTCCCTAATGTACTTAACGACTATAAATGTGTAATCAATAAAGGATATCGTTGTCAAACCTACTCCGATCAGGAATAATAAATAATTTAATTGCGAATTTAACAGAAGAGCAACAATTGCCGCAAATATCACTATAGTCTTGAGTTTCCCCCAAATCCTGGCAGGAATAATAAACCCTTCGCTTGCTGAAAAAACCCTAATTCCCATTACCAAAAATTCACGGTTAATAATAACTAAAGTAATCCAAAGAGGAACTTCAATTGTAATACTTAAAATTATCATGGTTGTACATACGAATATTTTGTCAGTAATAAAATCAAAGAACGCTCCAAAATTGGACACCTCGTTAAATTTCCTACAGAAATAGCCGTCAACTATTTTGCTAATTATTGTCAAAATAACTAAGCAAAGAAGAGCCTCCTTTTTAAATTCATGATCAGTTAGATAAATGAATGTTAAAGGGGTAAGAAGTATGCGAAAAAACCCAGCATAGCTGGTAGCCGTATGTCTAAAACTCATTTGCAATACTTAGTTTTTAAAAAAATGTAAAAAACCCAACTTCCCAAAAAGGCAAACAGCTTAAAAACCAATCTATCGAGGTGATTTATTGATATCAGACATCAGGAGAGAAAAACCAGAAAAATTAATGACATATTGGTTATTTAGCGAGTTTTAAAATTCTAAATGCTCCTCTAAGTACAACTACAAAAACAATACTACCAATAATCAAATCCGGTAAACGGGATTCGGTGAAATAAACCAATACTCCTGCAATGATAACGCCTAAATTGATAATAATATCATTGGATGTAAAAATGTAACTTGCCTGCATGTGGGCTTCTTGACTTTTTGTTTTCTGGATTAGCCAAAGAGAAACCATATTCCCTATTAATGCTAATATTGATACCACAATCATTACTTAGAAAACCGGAATATCTCCATACCCCAAAAAACGTCGGATAACTTCCAAAAAACCGGTTAGGGCTAGCCCTAATTGAATATAGCCACTTACGCCTGCAATTTGTTTTTTACGTGCCGCCACCGCCCCAACAACCATAAGACTTAGGGCATATACAAAGGAATCTGCTAACATATCTAAAGAGTCTGCAATCAGCCCCATAGAATTTGACAGCCAGCCAAAAACCATTTCAAAAACAAAAAAACCGAAATTGATCCCAAGAACCCACCATAAAACCTTACGTTCCAATGATACTTTTTCGGATAATGGAGCGTCTTCCTCGATAGTGCTTTCTAACCTGTCGCCAAGTTGAAGTTCCTGAATAGCCTGCTGTATTTTTAAAACCTCACCACTATGGTAAACTGCAAGTTTACGATTAGGTAAATCGAAGCCTAGGTATTGGATATTATCAAATCCATCTAATTTCATTTTTATCAATTGTTCTTCTGAAGAACAATCCATTTTAGAAATGTGAAAAGTACTTTTGTTCATTTTTAAAAACATTATTGATTAAAACTGTTACTCTACCCACTCCATCCGTTGCAGCCTCACCGCATTCAAAATAGCCAACAACGCCACCCCTACATCCGCAAACACCGCTTCCCACATCGTTGCTAAACCGCCTGCGCCCAATATCAAAACGATGATTTTTACTCCAAATGCCAAAACGATATTCTGCCAAATAATCCGTTGAGTTGATTTGCCGATTTTAATACCTATCCCGATTTTGGAAGGTTGGTCAGTCTGGATGATGACATCTGCCGTTTCAATAGCGACATCACTTCCCAAACCACCCATTGCAATACCTACATCACTTGCTGCCAGTACAGGTGCATCATTGATGCCATCTCCAACGAAGGCTACAACTCTGCTTGCATCCTTTTTAATCGCCTCCACTTCATTCAATTTATCTTCGGGCAGTAAACCTCCCTTTGCATTATCAATCCTCAATTCATTAGCGATTTTTTGAGTGATAGAATCTTTGTCACCCGATAACATCGTAATATGCTTGATACCTGCTTTTCGGAGTTGTTGGATACTTTCCTGGGCATCTTTTTTCAGTTCGTCTGCAATTGTAACGTACCCTACAAATTGACCTTCGACACTCATTATAACAATACTTTCCACAATGTCATTTGTTTCTACGGGAACAACTACATTAAATTGCTCCATCATTTTTTTGTTGCCAACCAAAAGGGTTTTTCCTGAAACTTCTCCCTTTAATCCTTTACCGGCAAATTCTTGAATATTGGTGGCTTCCTGTAGTTTTTCATCAGTTGAATATGCCATTATCGCCTTGGCAATTGGGTGAGTAGATTTTGCTTCAACTGCCATCAATAAGTTCATGAATTCTTTTTCGGATAAGTCATTCGTCAGAACAATATCTTTTATCTTGAAAACACCTTTTGTTAACGTACCCGTTTTATCCATGACCAATGTATTTACTTTGGTCAATTGGTCGAGATAGGTTGCTCCTTTGAAAAGTAATCCATTTCTGGAGGCTGCGCCCAATCCTCCGAAATAACCCAACGGAATAGAAATGACCAATGCACATGGGCAGGAAATAACCAAGAATATCAATGCCCTGTATAGCCAATCCGAAAACTGATATTCCGAATCAAAAAAGTAGGGTATGATACAAATAGCGATAGCCAGGTAGACCACAATCGGCGTATAAATTTTAGCCAAACGCCTAATCAGCAATTCAGTTTTTGATTTACGGGAGGTAGCGTTTTGTACCAACTCCAATATGCGGGCAATCGAGCTGTCATTAAATAGTTTTTCTACTTTTAGGTCAACCACACCATCGAGATTAATTGAACCTGCCATTACCTTTTCTCCTTTCAAAGCATTTCGCGGTTTGCTTTCGCCTGTCAATGCAGCAGTATTCAGAGCTGCTTTTTCGGAAAGCAAAATGCCATCTAAAGGGATTTTCTCCCCGACTTTGACCTGTATAGTTTCACCGATGCCAACTGCTTCAGGATTTACCGAAAAGTAGCTATTATTCCTAAAAACCGTTGCTGTTTTCGGACGCACATCCAACAAGGCTTTGATGTTGGACTTTGCACGGCTGACGGCAGCTGTTTGAAACAATTCACCGACAGCATAAAAGAGCATGACCGCTACACCTTCAGGATATTCGCCGATGGCAAACGCACCAATCGTTGCAATGCTCATTAGAAAAAATTCCGTAAAGATTTCTCCTTTTCGTAAAGCTTCCCATGCTTCTATGACAACAGGTAGTCCAACAGGAATATAAGCAGCCATATACCAAAGGAATTTTGGCCAGCCGCTAAAAAGACCATATTGCAACCAATGCTCAAGAGCTAACCCTACCAGCAAAAAAAACAAGCTAATTAATGCAGGTAAATAGGCCTTCCAGCCCAATCCGCCTTCATGGTCATGCGAGTGTGCATGTCCGTCGCCATCATGGTGTTTCTCTTTCGCAGTAACAATGAGTGGGGACGTTTTAGCGTTAATTTTTTCTTCCAAAGAGCAACAGGTCATGCTGCCATGTTCGTCATAGGTGTGTATATGCGAATCCTTTTTCATTTTGATTATTTTTCAATCAATAAAATGAATGAAAGCACTGGAGCTTCCGATATTAATTAACAATTACCTTCTGTGTTTGAACCGCATGGTTACTTCTTAGTACAACATAATAAATACCTGCCGGAAGTTGGTTGGCCAAAAAGTAATGCCTAGAGTCACCGTTAGGCAGTTTTCCAGAAAAAACAATTTGCACGGGGCGTCCAAGTACATCAGTAATTGCAATAACCGCCTCTTCACTACCTGTTGCCTGTATCGGAATACAGGTGAGAGCATTTGCAGGAGAGGGATAAACAGCTCCCATACTCAAAACCGGGAGAACTGTTTCCTCATTTGCTGTACTAAGGTTGATGTTAAAATCAAAATACCCTTCAGGGGCAGGCAAGGGCCGGACAACCTCCTTGCCGGAATTGGAGGTGGCTTGGATATAGTAGTAAACAGTCGAACCGTCTGGCTGTTGTGGAATCCAACCTGTCCAAAGATTCGCTGTCGTATCACTTAACGATAGTTCAATCTGCTCATAGCCTGTGTTAGGGTCGATCGTGTAAAATACGCTTGCTGAAGAAACACCAGTTCTATGTTGTATCACAACCTCTACATCATAAGTAAGGGGATTGATGTCTAGGATATCTTCCAACTGCTTGTGTTGTATGAGTAATGGATCTTGTACACCTACCTCTTTGACAATACAATGAATAGCACCACCTGAATTTATAATACTGTTGCAATTGATTCCCACAATATTGTAACCAGGCATAGCTTCCCCCCAGATACGAAGTGCTGTCGTATCATATTGTTCTTCGTAGGTCGGTAGCAACACAGTTTTATTAACAATAAATGAATTAACATAAGTACGTAAGGGTGCTCCTGCACTGGGATACTCTCCGTATTGAGGTGGCATCGGGATTCGCACCACTTTGTATGGTGTCCCGAAAGGCGTGGTAAAATTATCGAGAAGATACTGAGTGTTTAACTCGATTTGTTCTCGGTCAGGTACACCCTCTGGATACTCGCCAACAAGCAATGTTTCCTCGTTTAACAACTTCATGTGCATGTCTATGTGATGGATGCCATCGTATGGTAAATTGTCGAACTTTATGTAGCGGTTAATGCCATAAAACTGTTCCATAATACTATCCACGCCTTCCTCGGTGTGGTTGCTCGTCCCCCATTGATTATTCACGCCGTTTTCGTCGAGCACAAGCTTACTGGAAAAATTAGTCCCCATCCCGTCTGAGAAATTATTGCCTCCGGGGTGTGTAAGATCGTAGGGGGCTTCTATAGTCGAATAGACCGGTAAGCCGAAATAATCGCCAACCGCATCAGGAACGACATCGTCGAGAGGACGGGGGCGGTTGTAAATCCAGTCCACTAGTGCCAGCGAATCCACATCGTTTAGATAAACGGGATTAGCACCATAGTCTCTTATCCAAACACTATTACTCGGCGCTTGAAGAAACTCAACATTTCCGGATTGCCAATCAACGCCAAAATCAGTTAATTCACTTTGACATAAATTCAAATTGCTATTCACTATCACAACTCTAACCTCCTCTTTGGCTGCTTGTACGATTTCCGCCAAGATGGGCTTGTAGCTTCTCCATGTGACGACGATTGCCTGCATTTCCTCCCACTCTGCCATTGCGCGAACCGGAGCTTCTGGTGGGTCGATGATGCCAGAATATTCTACTCCTGGTACATATTTGTTTTTTGAAAGTAAACTTAACTCTTCAGCGGAAAAACCCCTTGGGAGGTTTTCGGTTTGACAAAAAGCAGCTGGAAGAAATAAAATTGAACATAAAAGCCAGGATAATGTTGTTCTTTTCATAATTGTTTGATTTGAAAAAATTGTGAATTTTATTGGTTTGGCATTCAAAGTAAAAGCGACAGCTTATCAAGATAAGGAAGAGTCGCTCCACTTTGAAGAAATTGCCCAATAATCAGACTTCTAATATTAAATTGATACTTTTTTTTATAAATTAAACCGCTTCAAAGATTCCCCAGTCTTAATCCGGCTAGCACTCACAATTTCTGTAACGTAAATGATTCCATCTCCAGGTTCAGGAGAGCGGGCATTTTTGCAAATTAGCTGAATGGCTTTTTCGGTTTCCTCATTTTGACAGACCAATTCCAGTTTTATCACTTTACTGTTGGTAAAAAAAAATTCTAAATCAAGTGTAGCATCCGGTCGTTCGTGGGTCCCGGTTCCTTCTCCCTTGGAAAGGGTCAGGCTTTCGAAGCCAGCTTTTTCGAGAGCTTCCACAACATTTGTTACTCTTGAGGGTTTGATGAATGCTTTTATTTCTTTCATGTTTTTTTATTTTCAATTAAAAAATCAAAACTTAACTGTGCAGCCAACTGCCCGATGGCTCATCTCTAGATTCACCATCGGACACTCCCTTTAATCATCATCCTCCAATTCTCCTGCCATGGATTGGGCATATACGTAATAAGCACCATCGACCACAATTTTCATCCCTTCTGGCATTTCATCAATCAATTTTACAGAAGTAAAACCATTGTCAGAAACACCGGGAATGACCATAATTTTTTCAAATTTTAGCTCATCTTCACCTGATTCACCAGCCGCAGCATAGATATAAGAAGAAGCCCCATCTTTTATAATTGCTGCTTCGGGTAATGCCTGTACAGTCTGATCGGTCAACCAAATTTTTGCTTCAATGAACAAATCTTTAATAAAACGAGGAC